>JAYRFD010000853.1:0-6405 GCA_041908565.1 Polyangia bacterium
GTTCGATCAGCGATCGCGCTTGCGCATCCTCCGCGCTGGCGAGCCCATCGACGATCCAGGCGCCCAGCGTATCGAGTGCCGCCTCGCGCGCGCGTGCGGTCCGCAGTCGCTTGCGATCGATAGGCAGCGCACGGGTCGACGGCGCTGAAGCCTCGGGACGCGTAGGCGCTCGCTTTCGAGCTCGGGTCTTCGTCGGCTCGCTTGTTGACGCCGCAGGTTGCGCTTCGCGCGAAAGACTCGCCAGAGCTTCTCGCGCTGCGAAGCCAAGCTGCAGCGGAGCGCGTCCTTCGTCGCCCTGTCGCCAGTCATAGGGTCGGTCTGCCAGCTTCGATAACTCGGCCAGTCGTGGCTGCCAGACCCCGGGGTCTTTGGCAAAGAAGCCGTGGCTGGCACCGATCTCGACGATCTGCTTGCCAAGGTGATGATCGGCCATCGTGCGCGGGTGCTGCAGACACGGCCACAGAAGTTCCTCGGCCCAGCCTTGGCGAAAGGCGGCGGCGATGGCGGGGCCTGAATCAAGCGTTGGCGGGCGCAGCACCGCGGCGTGTCGCACGCGCTCGGCCAGGGCAGGCGACAGCGTGGGAGCACGCGCCAGTGCCGCGAACAGCGCGCCGGCAAAAGTCGCTGATTCGCCAGGTTCCTTTGTCCTGCTGGCCAGTGTGGCCAGCGCCTGCGTCTGAAAGTCCGGACTGTGCGCGGCGATGGCGTACAGCACGGCAAACGTGTTCTCGCGTGCCAGGCGACGCTGGATCCGATCTGTGAACGTCGCATCCAGCGCCCTGCGCTGCGCTCGGCTGTGGGTTGCCGCGGGATCCAGGTTGTCTGGCACCTGGCCCATGTCCGTCGGCAAGACCTGCAACAAGCGCTGGGCGATCTGCGGATCGACACCGCATGCTTCCAATGCGTCTCGGCGCAGCTTGGCCGCGCGTGGATCGTCAAGCGACACGGCCTCGATCGCGGCTAGCTCGGCGAGCAGCGAAGCGAGCGGGGGCTCAACTTCGGGCAGCGGCGGCGGCGGATGTCCGGGCAGGTTCACCATCGGGTTGGCTTTCTTGCAGGTCACGTGAGTCTCTTTTTATTGGGGGTTCTGTGCGCGGTCCTGCCCGTACCCATCGAGGTCACGGTCCAGCGCGAGTCCCCCAAGGCATCGTACCCGCCTCTTTTCGAACCCAGGAAGGATCTTGCACGACCGCAGAGGAACCGTGGCATGCCGCACGCAACGTGGTGCTGTGCCTGTGCACTGGGGGGCCCCGATGCGTCGCGGCTGTCGTCGACAAATCAGCACACGCGCGTTCTTCCTGCGTGTCCCTTCCGATTGGTGCGAGACTGGAAAAAGCTCATGATCCCATCTCTACCCGGCTGGCTGCGCAAGCACAGTGAGACAGGCCTCTTGTTGTATCCGCGCGACGACGAGTCGGCTGGAGCGATCGCCTACACCGAACGGCTGCGTCCGGTGCTGCCGGTCCGTCAGCTGGTGGCTGCGTTCTTGGCCCAGCATCCCCAGCTTCGCGATCCGCAGCAGGGCAAGGTCGTGCCGCTGATCACTGCCGAGGGAGAATACGGCGCGGTGACCTCGGTCACTGCTCAGCTGGACGATCGCCCGGCGCAGCTCGACTTCGGCTTTGTCTTTGGCGACGACTTCTATTCGCAGATCTGCGGCCTTGTGACCAAGCCCGACCAGTTCGCCCGCTTTCGCGAGACCGTGGACACGCTGACCTTTCGCGATGCGCACATGCTGGGCATTCGCCGTCGCCGCTTTCTGTACGATCCGCCGCGCGACTGGCAGGGCCGCCAGGTCGGCTTCCAGTCGAACTTTTTTCCGACGGATTATCCGGACAACGCGGGCAGCATCACGGTGTGGCCGGCCAGTCCAGTGAACGGCGAGTCACCGCGGTCGGTGTTTGCAGCCATGCTGGCGGAAGACATCGCCAACGGCTTCGAACAGAAAGAGCTTGCCGGGCCCGACAACGTCACCAACCCCGCGGGCTTGTTTGGCTGCGCGTGGGGCATCACCGGTCGCTTCAACGGCGGTCCGCTGGTGTGCCGCGACATCGCGATCTTCGCCGACGATCGCTTTATCTATCCCCTGCGGCTCGAGACGCTAAAGGCCGACCAGTGGACCGCCCATCGCCGCATCTTCGCCGAAGTGGTCAACAGCGTGCAGCCGATCCCACGCCCGAACGAAGCGATGAAGGCCGGCAGCAGTCTTCTGGATCTGTGGTCGTAGCGCGCGCCTGTCTGTCAAGGCCACTTCACACACGCCTGGTTGGCGCTGTATCAACCTGCGTGACGTGGTGTTCGAGCGCGGGCTGGCAGCATGCCCACCGCCTTCCCTTCGCGTGCCACAGCCGCAAGATCTCGTCTTGTTGATGCGCGCCGCTAGCGCTTGAGCAAGGTAACGACGCGCTGCGGTGGCAGGTAATGATCGACGACGGGAAGCTGCTGCTGCTGTTCCATGCCCAGGCGCGACAGCACGAATTCGACGGCGCGGATGCGCTCTTGCATCGAGGGCGTATCGATCGGCAGGTAGCGAATGCGGAACTGTTCCAACAGCAGCTTGACCATGCCGTCGATGCGCACCACCGAATCCCAGTCGACGCCGGCCCGCACACCGTCTTCCTTCAGCAGCGATCGGTGCGGACGCACGAAGAACACCAAGCCGTTTGACACCCATTCCATGTAGCTGCGCACTTCGATGCCGCTGTCTTCGGCCATGATGTCGCCCAGGACCATCGCGTGCTCGGCGGCATAGGCCAGGTTGTCGAAGGCGCGGTCGGACACGAAGCCCTTGTCCTGCATGCGCTCGATGGCGATCTGGCGTTCGAAGACGCGACGTTGATAGTCGCCAACGCGCTCCATGTCGGTGCGTAGGGTGTCGAAGTTGGTCTCTAGCTCGGCAAGGACGGCGCGCGCTACTTCGGTGATCATCGGCAGGCCGTAGCGACGGCTGACCCAGCGGGTCATGGTCGTCTTGCCTGTGGCGTGTGAGCCAACGAAGTAGATTCGCGTGGGCTTTTCAGAACTGGAGTGGGTCATGGCGGAGCCTGCCGTACTCTGTTCAGCCCGCTTGTGTCAAGCCTGCGCCCGATCGAGCCCCGCTTCCCCCCGAGCCCTTCCCCGAACTATGCCCCGAGCCATGCCCAGAAGCGTGCGCAAAATACGTCGCCAGATCTTGCGGACCGATCCGATGGTGGGCACCTGGCTGCTTACTTGGGGACGGTCGACTTGGCGGCGATGCCCAGCGTGCCTAGCTCCTCGGCAGAGCTTGGGCCCAGCGCAGGCTGTCCTTCTTTTGCCGCGGCCAGCTTCGGGATGGCAGCGGCTGCGGCAGCGACGGCGGCTTGCCCCAGCGCAGCGCCTTTGTGGCCGCCATCTTGGCCGGCCAGAAGCTCGATCGGCACCGGCAAGACGATGGTCATGTTGGGCTGCGTCGACACCTCGACCATGGTCTGGTACAGGCGAAGCTGCAGGGCGGCTGGCTCGCTGGCGATCAAGCGCGCGGCTTCGGCAAGCTTGGCGGCGGCCTGCAGTTCACCGTCGGACATGATGACCTTGGCGCGCCGCTCGCGCTCGGCTTCGGCTTGCCGCGCCATGGCCCGCTTCATCTCGGCCGGCAGCGAGATGTCTTTGATCTCGACCGCTGTGATCTGGATGCCCCACTGCTCGACGCGAGCATCCAGGATCGACTGAACTTCCAGGTTGATCTCGGCGCGCTTGGCCAGCACTTCGTCCAGCTCCATGCGCCCGATGATCGATCGCAGCGTTGTCGCCGCTAGCTGCAGCGTGGCCGGCATGTACATTTCGACGCGCAGCACGGCATCCGCCGGTGATTCCACATCGGCATAGACCACGGCATCGACACCGATCGAAATGTTGTCGCGCGTGATCACTTCCTGCGTCGGGATCTGGATCACCTTGGTGCGCAGATCAACGACCTGCGCGCGGTCGATGCCAAACGGCAACATCAGCACCAAGCCCGGCCCCAGTGGCTGCGATCGCGCGCGTCCCAAGCGGAAGACAATCGCGCGCTCGTATTCGCGCAGCACCTTCAAGCTGGTGGCCAGCAGAAACAGCGTCACAAAGAAACCAGCGACAAGAAGCGGCGTCCACATGCCGGCCAGTCTGCCACAGTTCCCCGGCCCCGGGCGGACCCACACACGGCAGCGCAGCGCACGAGCTGAGCCGAAGCCAATGGACAGGGCTTTAAGCTCGCGGGGTTCCGATGTGTTCTAGCAGCAGGCGCCGGTTGGTGTGGTTCCGGCTGTTGTGGTGGGGGAGGGGGCGCAGTTGAAGGGGCCGTAGTGGGTGGTGCGGTCGCCGAGGATTTTGAAGTGGGGGGCGTAGCGGGTTTCGCCGAGCATGGCGGCGGTGTTGCCGCAGACCAGCATGGGCTGGCCGGTCTTGAGCACGTGGTGGTCGTCGAGCAGGAACTGATGCGGGCTGTGCGGCACGGTGCCCTGATAGAACGCGACCTGGCCGTAGTCTTCGCACAGGTCTTCCAGGTCCAGCTTGAAGGCGCGGATGGTCTTTGAATAGAAGTCGATCATGCCGGCGCGCGCTTCGATGTCGGGGTTGCCAAGCTCGATGCGACGGCTGCTGACGACGCGATAGTCCAGGCAGCCGACCTGTCGCAGCAGGCGACGGAAGTCTTCGATGTACAGCGCGCCGCCCAGGCACTCGCCCAAGACCAATGGATCGGCGGCCAGGTGCTGGGGCACGCGGCGACCGGCGAAGACGTCGGAAAACAGAAGCTCGCCGCCGGGCTTCAGCACGCGGAAGATCTCAGAAAACACGCGGCCTTTGTCGGGCGACAGGTTGATGACGCAGTTCGAAATGACGACATCGACGGAGCCATCGGTGATGCCGGCGGTCTTCAGATCTTCGATGTAGGCCTGCACCAAGCGGACGTTCGATGCGGCATAGCCGAAGCGCCCCGCGTGGAAGTCGCGGTGACGGCTGGCGACGGCAAGCTGTTCGTCGGTCATGTCGACACCGATGACCTGGCCGCGTTCGCCGACCAGCTTGGACAGCATGAAGGTGTCGCGGCCGGATCCGCAGCCCAGGTCCAGCACGGTGGCGCCGTCCAGACACAGCGGAATCGGCGAGCCGCAGCCGTAAAAGCGGTCGCGCACTTCGTCGTGTAGCTCCGCTTCGATCGGACGCAGGTAGGGCGGCATGCTTTCGGCGGTGCAGCAGGCGCTGGTCTGCAGATCGCCGGAGCTTTTCAGGACGCGGCCGTAGTAGGCCTTGACGGCATCGAGGGTATCGCTGGCGTTCATGCGGCACTCGTTTCTGGCCCGTCGGGGCCGCGCGGGTATCAGGGCGTGGATGGGGGCGCGCTTAGGCTTCGTCTTCGCCGGGCGGCGGCTGCATCGCATCCAGCAGCCAAGGGCCGCGGCGCGTCGGCTTGCTGAGGCTCTTGCGCAGACGGATCATAAACTCGGCGCGGGGGACGGTATAGACACCAAAGCGTTCCAGGTGCGGGTTCTGCACCTGTCCGTCGATCAAGTCGAAGTCCCAGGCGACAAGCTGTTGCGCCAGCGCGACGAAGGCCACCTTGGATGCGTCGTCGACCTGGGAAAACATCGACTCGCCAAAGAAGCAGCCGCCCAGCGACACGCCGTACAGCCCGCCGCACAAGACGCCGTCGCGATACGCCTCGATCGAGTGCGCGTAGCCGGCCAGGTGAAGCTGGATGTAGGCGTCGATCATGTCGGGCAGGATCCAGGTCCCGCGCTGACCGGGGCGGGGCACGCGCGCGCAGGCCCGAATCACGGCGTCAAAGTTGTGATCGGCGCGGACTTCGAAGTCGCCGCGACGAACCCGCTTGCGCAGGCTGCGACCGACGTGCAGGGCAGACGGCTCGATGAGGGCGCGCTTCGGCGGGGCCCACCACAGGATCGGCGTGTCGGGTTCCGGCCAGGGGAAGATGCCGCTTTGATAGGCCAGGATCAGCCGCTCGACCGACAGGTCACCACCGACCGCCAGAAGGCCGCTGGGATGGGCGCGCTCGACGGAGGGGAAGCGTAGCTCGCGACCCAGAAGGGCGATGGGCAGGCGCGGCATGACGGGTCTAGGCGGGCGACACGATGGGCAGGCTTATGCGCGCTGGCTCGACGACACGTGGGCCGCCGGACGGGCTGCCATCGGGGGCATTCATCGACTGTGCGGCGAAGCCCAGGCGCTGCAAGCGCGTCTGATAGCCGGCGAAAGCGCGGCGCCAGGCTGCGAAGCCGCCGCCCTGTTGGTGCGCCCGCAGAGCCCGCAGTCCGGCGTCGCTGTCGCCTTGCGCCAAGACGTATTCGACCCAGGCCCAGCGAGCCGAGGTCGGGCGTACTTCGGCGATGCCACGCAGGCCGCGGCGCAGACGATCCAGACGCGCTTCCACTTCTGGAATGCCAGCGA
>JAYRFD010000854.1:0-3578 GCA_041908565.1 Polyangia bacterium
CCGCAGTGATTTTGCTGCCACAAGCGGTCGGGGTGGTTGGGATGCTGCACGACGCAGTGCGGGTCGTGTCCGTATTCGTATTCGCTGCCGTCTGGCTTGGGGGGAAACATCTCGTGGACGGCGACGCCTTTGTTAAAGGGACGCCAGCTTGCGCCGCGGTCGGTCGATTCAAAGGTGCCGCCGCCAGACATCGACAGATACAGATGCGCCGGGTCGCGCGGGTCGACCAAGATCGAGTGCAGCTTGCCGCCATCGGGCGTCTCGTCTTTGTCGCTGCCCACCCACAGCGGCTGTTCGGGGTGATCGTTGAAGCCAGTGACTGGAGCCCACGTGCCCCCGCCATCTTCGCTGCGAAACAGTCCTTTGGGCGATGTCCCGGCGTACCAGACACCCGGCTCGCTGGCATGACCCGGCGTCAGCCAAAAGACGTGGTCGACGGCGCGTCCGCGCGGCTCTCCCTTTGCGAACTGCGGCGGAGTGGTCGCTTCCTTCCAGGTTGCGCCTCCGTCCTGGCTGCGAAAGACGGTGGGTCCCAGGTGCCACTGCCGCGACGCAGCCAGCAACGTGCGGCGGTCGCGCGGATCCAAGATCACGTGGTGGCACTGATGGCCTAGAAAGATCGGCTCGCCAAGCGACCACGCGCGGCGATGCGCGCCGGCCGTGGCGATCCAGATGCCCTTGCGGGTTGCGATGTACAGCTGTAGTGGCATGGGTTCCTCAGAAAGCCGCACGCTACCATGAGCGACTGACCGCACGGCGCGGCGTTTTGTCATTCTCTCGTCGCTGAAGATGAGCCCGCTTGCCGCCAAGCGATCGCGACAAGGTGGCCATAAATTGGTTTTGTTGCCGCTGCCAGGCGCATGTTTGTCTGCTGCTGCGCCGCGCGCAGAGCTGTGGGAGAATGCGCCGGTGCGTCGACTCGTTGTGGCAGGAGCCGTGCTGGGAGGGCTCCTCAACCTGGGGGCATCGTTCCGATCGGGGTGTGCGGACTCGTCACGTGCGCAGCCGCTGGCGCGATCCACGACGTCTGCAACGACGACAACGACGACAACGACGACAACAACGACGCCTGCAACGACGACCGCAACGATGCCTGCGACAACGACGACGCTCGCGGTCGAAGGTCCGCCCACGGGTCCGTCAGGCAGTCCGGCCGCGCCATCCATCGACGGTGGTGCCAGCCCTTCCGCCCCCGCTTCAGCCGCGGCGAATGCAGGGCTTTCGCCGCCCGCGGACAACCCATCGCTGCCGCCGCAGCAACGGGCGCTGCTGCTGGTGCAAGGGCAAGAACGCATCGTGGATGCAGCGCAGGCGCAGGCTCAGGGCTACACGATCGTCGATCTATCGGATTCCTGGACGCCGTACATCTTTCGCGTCCTGAAGAACGATCAAGGCATCGACCGCGACAACCGATATCGCCGCATCTTCGTCGGGCTGGCCGCCGATCAGCTGGATGATGATGGCCAGCCTTTAGAGCCGGGGGAACACAACTACCTGGAGCTGTTCGGCATTCCGCCGGCGCTTTCGGTTCTGGGTGCGCGCTTTGTCGGCGACGCGGCAAAGACCTGTGAAGCCGACATCAACGTTGCGCTGCTGGCCGAAGCCAAGCCGGTACTGCCGCATGCGCAGCCCGCCAAGCGAGGCGAGGCCGAGCGGCGCGCGGCCGAGCAGGCGATTCTGCTGGAAGCGGAAAAGCGGCTGTTGTGCGAAGGGGTGGTCGATCCGCGGGCTCGCCACCGACGCGGCGCGTACGACGACGGTCTGCGCGACATCCTGAAGCGCTTTCAGCAGAAGCACATGATCTACGAAGCACCGTACCTGCAAAGGAAGACGCTGTCGGTGCTGGCGCGTCGCATGCTCGACAACAACTTTGAAACCCTGCGGCGCGTGATCGCGGAACGTGTGGCATCGGCGGCGGCCATCTTGGAAGACGGCACCGCCCAGGGAAAAAACGGCCCAGCCCAGTACATGTCCAAGACCGGTCAGCTGCTGCCGGTGCGCAACCTGATCGACGAGTACACCGCCGCGACGCTGGAACAGCTAGGGCTGACCGACGCAGAAAAGGCGGGACGTTTCTTTGCGCGTCACCCCGCCGCGGACTTTCAGTGGCTGCGCGTGGCGGTCAAGCTGCCGCCCCTTCCGGAGTACTACGCCGATCGCATGAGCATGTCGGTGGTCGTCGATCGCGGCGATGTCTGGTACGAGCTGCCGTATGACGAAAAAGGAAAGTCGGTTTCGCAGCCGCGCCAGGCGTATCCCAGCTTCACGCTGAACCTGGACTACAACGGGCAGAAGATCCCGCTTGTGCGCTGGCGCACCACCATCGGTGGTTGGCGATCGGAACAGGCGGTCGATGGCTACGAATACTATCGCTACAAGGGATCGGACGTTGGGCCGCGTGTGATTCGCACGATCACTGCGGGGCCTGTGTGGGTCGCGCCGGAGACGACACCGCTGCGAACCCTGGTCAAGCAGAAGCGTGTCAATGGCACGACGCAGAACGTGGTCAACTACGACGAGATTGGTCCAGGGTTTCGGTCGGCGTATGGGCTGGTGGTCGGCTACTTCGTGACGCCGGGCGAGCATGGCAGAGCGGATGTCGACAACGGCATTCGCGCGCACGGCTCGGCAGATTATCTGTCGATTGGCAGCAGCGAAGGCTTTTCACACGGCTGCCACCGACTGCTGAACCACAACGCGGTGCGTCTGTATTCGTTCATCTTGAACCATCGTCCGCACAAGGTGCTGGGCGACCAGCCGCTGTCGGTTGAGCGTCGTTTTTTGTACCGCGACACGGTCTTTGATCTGCGCATCCCATCGCGCGGCTTCAGCTTCCACTTGGATCCACCGCTTCACGTCAACGTGCTTTTGGGCAGGATTCGCGGCGAACGCAAGGCGCCCTTTGTTGAATACGTGCCCAAGCCAGGCGTGGTGTACCCGGGGCCTCCGCCCGACGTAAAAAAGGCCGCCGGCCAGTCCCCTGACGATCGCGCCGGGGGCGGTGCCCTGCAGGAGCTTCCGTGATGCGAACCCGCAATCGCTTCATCGATCCTTCGCTGAGTGTGCCGCTGCGGCGGACCGCCGGGGCGCGCTGGAACCTGCTGCGCTCGTTGCTGCTAGCTGGGGTGATCTTCATCGCCGCTGTCGTCGGGGAAAATGGTGCAGCGCAGGCGAAAGGCAAGTCCAAGACGTGGTCTCCTCCGCTTCCGCCGGGGCGCGCCGCCATCACACTGGCGATTCGATCCATCAACGCGCTGAATGCGAAAGTGCCAGCCCGCGTGATGTGGGGACGGCGACTGTTGGGCGAGACGCCACTACACCTGCAGTGGCCCGCTGACAGCGGGCCGGTGGACATCGTCGTGGCGGCGCCGGGATACGTGCCCGTGCACACGCGGCTTTACACCTTTGCCGATGACAAGGTCGTTGTGAAGATGGTGGATGACGAGGGCAAAAAAGCGCTGTTTGGCTACAAGCGCGAGGTGCCTGTCGCCCCCGCCGTAGCATCCCCTCCTGGAGCCACTGCACCCGCAGGGGCTACGCCCGTTCCCAGCGGCAGCAGCCCGCCGCCCGCCCCGCCC
>JAYRFD010000855.1:0-1886 GCA_041908565.1 Polyangia bacterium
ACGCCGTGGCCGCAGATGGTGGTTTTTGCGGTGTAGTTTGTGGGGGACGCGATGGCGTCACCGACGACGTATGTACCGGCGGCTGGCATCTTGCGGACTGGTGGCAAGCTCGCAGATGCCGTTGATCATGCTGCCGACGCAGCGGGGGCAGCCGGGAAGCGCGGGGCGAAGGCAGCGGCGAAGCGAAGCGGCAAGGCTGCGGCTGGAGAGGTTGCTGAGCACACCGACGAGGCGGCGGCACGCGGGTTGGCTCATGCCGCGGAGGCGCGCGTTGGCAGGAAGACGATGACAGAAGCTGGGGCGCTGGCTGAAGCGGGCGCGTCTCCGCTGCCTGTGCCCTCGCAGGAGCATGGCCGTCTGTACAAGCGACCCAGCGGTGCGACGACCCCGGCGCAGCGAGCAGCGGTCCAAGGGAAGCCTTGCGTCGACTGCGGCAGCGTGACACCAAAGCAAGTTGCAGATCACAAGCAGCCCCTAGTAAAAGAGCACTATGAGACGGGACACATCGACACGTCGCGGATGCGAAGCCTGGACGCGGTACAGCCGCAATGTCCGACGTGCTCGGGTCGTCAAGGGGCAGAGCTGAGTCGCTACTCACGCGAGCAGGCTCGCCTACGAAAGAGAGACTAGCGATGGACGCGGCAGACGAGACACGGCGACAGGAAGAAATTTGCAAACGCTATGGCGTTGCCCGCGTCCCCGCGCCTGCGCATCTCAAGGTTGGCATCGCTCGCAATGTGCGCGATGGCGAACTGCCACTCAACGGCCTTCGACATCGCCCGACCAGCGACACGACGGGCTGGTACATCTGGGCGGGTGGGGAGCCGAGTGACGACCCCGATTTCTTTGCCCCACTGCACGTCGAGCATCTGGCCTCATGGTGTCCAGAAGCCCTGCGCTTTCTGGGGCTGCCGCCAGGTTGGCGTTTTCTGGCCGCCGACGGCTACGAAGATGTCTGGGAAGATCCGAAGCTGCTGGACACGTAGCGTCGCCGACGCGCGCGACCGGCTTTGCAGCACGCATCGTTCAGCGATGAGGACGGGCCACAATCAAGCTACGGCCAGCTTCGCCACATCATCCCAGAGCGGGCCGGCGGCGATACAGCGCAGCAGCAGCAGCAAGTGACACGAGCGCGAGCACTGCGAAGTACCGATGATGCGGCCAGCGGTCCCAGCCGAGCGCAAGCAGTGCGGCGAGTCCATTGCCGACGGCGCTGCTTGCGAACCACAGCCCGATGGCGCGTGCGGCTTTGTCGCGCGGCGCAAGCCGAGTCACCAGCGACATGCCGAGTGGGGCGAGCAGGATCTCCGCGATGGAGAGAAGTAGGTAGCAGCCGATGAGCCAGGTGCTGCTGACTCGGCTGGTGTCGCCTCCGAGCAAGCTGGCTGTGGTCATCACGGCAAAGGCAGCGGTCGTTGCAACGTAGCCCCAGATCAGTAGGCTTGCCGTCGGCACACGATGCTCTTGTTGCCGTCCATGCAGATGCAAGAACACCGGCAGCATCACGATGACCATCCAGCCGTGCAGCGCTGCGAAGTGGCCGGGGCCAAGGTGCATGGAGAGGCCAGAGAGCGTGATGTGCTGTTGCGTGTTCACTGTCGCGAACAGTGCAAGCGAGCCACCGGCCTGCTGCGTCGTGAGCCAAAAGACAACGGCAACCGAACAGATCAACCACACCGCAGCCATGTTGCCGTGCTGAGAAGCGGTTGCCAGATTTGCGCCCTTCGTATCAGGCTCGCTGCCATCGAGTTGCAGGCGCGACAGGCCGAGCCCAAGCAGGCCAGCACTCAATAGTGAAGCGACGGCGGAGCCGCAGAATAGCGTCGCCCAGCCTCGCGTTGCATGGGCCCACTCTCCGAACAGGGCACCGGCTGCGTAGCCAAGAT
>JAYRFD010000856.1:0-2239 GCA_041908565.1 Polyangia bacterium
GACGGCGTTCTCCGTGGCTGAGCTTTTCAAACACCAGATCGTCAAGGACGCGGCGAACCAGGGTGGCATCCCAGATCAGGCCGCCGCTTTCGCTGTGCAAAAGTCGCTCGATGACCTCTTTGGCGACCTGTTCTTCGAACGGCTCGACACGGACTTTTTCTTCGCCCTGCGCAAAGCCCTTGTCCTGATAGAAGTCGGTGAGCAGCGACAGAAAGTCTTCGCGCAAGCTGAGCACCAGCTTGACGTTGTCGAACAGCGGCTGGCTGCCCGAGATGGCCCAGATCAGATCCAGCACCTGTCGGAAGCCGTCGCCGCCGATCGGGTTGATCTGGAACTCCTCGAACTGATCGATGCACAGAAGGATGGGCAGCTGGCTGCGCGTGCAGGCCTGCTGCAGATCGCCGACCAGCGTCGCGGCGGGATCGGCGGGGGCTGTCTTTTCGGGAAGGCCGATGGCGCGCAAGGCCCGCTGCAGTGCGCCCACTGGATCGTCGGTGAAGCGCAGATAGACGCACTCGAAGCGCTGTTCCGCCCGCAGTCGCGCGATCAGTCCCGCCCGCAGAAGAGACGTCTTGCCGCAGCCGCTGACACCGAACACCAGGATGTGGCGCACCGAGCGCTGGGCCAGCTTGGCTTTGAGCTCTTCGATCTTGGCTTCGCGGCCAAAGAAGCGCCCGGCATCGCCTTCCTCCATGGGCAGTGGCCCGACGAAGCGCGTGGTGCTGACCGAGGGGATGCGCCAGCGCTGCCAGATCGTGTGCAGCAACCAACCCAGGCTGGCGGCCAGGGCCAACCCAACCAAGATCAACGCACCGGGCGACCAGCGCGGCTGCGACCCCGCGCCCCACAGCAGAACGGCGGTGAACAGCAGACACAGCGCAGTGCGCAACAGGCCGCGCGTCGTGCTCAGCGTGCTCCACAGGACGCTGGCCAGCGGGCGGGACAGCACCTGCGATTCCGGGGGCAGCGGCAGTCGATCGGTCGACCCAGACCGTGGGTCCATCGCTGTCGCCGGCTCGCTTGCGTTTTCGCTCTCGATCTCGTGCAGGCGAGCCCGCGCGTCGGGCTGTCGCTTCAGCAGGTGCTGCAGGATCTGCTCGGTGGATTCGGTTTGAAGAAGCAGGTTGAGCTTCTTGACGCGCTCCATCCCCTCGCTGAATCGGCGCTGCACCTGGGGAAAGTGATCCAGGCAGAAGGCGTCTAACTCGGCGTCGGTGCGCAGGATTTCATCGAGCAGTCGACGAACACTGGCACGCGATGGGGGGCTTCCTGGGGACATGCAGAACCGCAGGATAGTGCAAGTACCGACTCGACTGAAGCGCTGTGCGCAGCCGATCGGGAATGGCGGCCTGGGGACGCTGCCGGGCTAGCGCTGGCAGCCCCCATGCCGCCAAGCGCCAAGGCGGTGCGGTCCATGTCGAGGCGGAGGGGCAAGGCGCGAGCATTGACGGTTGCAGCATACGCATGGGCCCTCGCGCTTCGGTGAACAGGGACATCTCGGTCGGCAAAAGGGGCGGGGCGTTTTCTGCTAGTCGACCGACGCGGCTCCCCGGCGGCAGAAGCAGATCACCAGCAGGGAATACAGCAGCAGGAAGGACAGAGGGATCGCGGCAACCATCCGCAGGTTGTGCGCCTGTCGTAGCTCGGCTTCCGTCGCGAAGACCTCGACCATGCGCCCCGCTGCGCCTTCTTCGATCGCAATCCCGGCCTTCTGACACTTCGCGACCGCCAAGTTCAAGCCGGGTCCGCACTCGACGGGGCCTGAGCCAGCCCAGGCCGCGCTGGACAGCACCCATGTACCGTCCTTGCGGGATGGATCTGCCATGCTGCGGCAGTGAAAGCCCACCACCTGCTGCAAGGCGGGGTCGAACAGCGGGATCACGCCCATGCTGGTGGTCGATGCGGACTTGCCCGATCCACGCCGCACGCGGGCCCAGCCCTCTTGACTGCGCAGATGACGTAGCTCGCCCACGTGCAAGGCGACGATGTCGCTGCGTGGATCCCAGCTGGCAAGCGAAGGCTGTTCGACAATCACAGCGCTTGCCGCGACCAGAGCATGGTGACCTTCCAGCGCCATGCCCAGCGACGCGACAAAGCCGATGAGACCCGCGCCGACGCCCGCACCACCGATGCGCGAAGTGGCCCACGCACTGCCGAAAAGAAACAGGCCCAGGGCGCCCAGGATCATGCCGACCCACGGACGCGACAGCGCTCCGGCCAAGCCGACTGCCCAGCCCAC
>JAYRFD010000857.1:0-3365 GCA_041908565.1 Polyangia bacterium
ATGCTGCGCGGTGGACAGGCGATCAATGTGCAGCCTCCCGTCGCGTACTTGCTGATCGTGCACATCTGGGCGGTCGAGTGTCGACCCTGCATTGAAGAGCTGCCCATCCTGCGCCGCATCACCGAGTCACTAACCCGCATGCCGCAGGTCAAGATCGTCCTTGTCAGCGAGACGCGTGACCTGGCGCTGCTCAACCGCTTTCTGCGCGAGCAAGCCGGCAACGTTCCACGCGTCGAGCAGTATCAAAGCATCGACGAGCGGCTGCGTGGCAGTCTGCAGAACGACACGCAGCCGACGACGCGGTTTCTGGATGCGCTGGGGGTCGTGCGCCAGGCATTTTTGGGCAGCTTGAAGAACCGCCGCAGCGAATTTGTCGACGCTATCTCGCGCATGACGCGGTCGCTGTAGGCACGCGAACACACGGGGTATTGCGCCCAATTGCGGCCTTCGCAAGCCGCCCCTCCGTCTGAGACCCTGTGATAAGATGACAGCGCATTTTTCTGTCATCCGCGGGCCTTCATCCATGGCGTTTTCCAGCATGGCTTTTTGTGGCTTGGTCCTGCGCTGACTCACCTCAGCTTGTCACGCCGCAACGCAGGTCTTTGCAATGATCACTCCTCAAGCCGGCACGTCTTTGACCAAGCGCTGCAGCCGGTGCGGCCAGCAGTATCCGTACAACGAAAGGCACGTCTGCACGGCGCGCCGCGACGGTCCTGCGGCAACAGACACTAGCGGCGTCCCGCTTCCCGAAAACAGCCAAAGCGAAGAGATCACGGATCCAGTGGTTGGCGCCGTCCTGGGCGAGCGCTACCGCATGCAGAAGCGGCTGAGCCAAGGCGGCATGGGCGTCGTGTACAAGGCGCGACACGTGCTGCTCGACAGCCCGGTGGCGGTGAAGATCCTGCTGCAGCCGCAGGATCCGGTGGCGCAGCAGCGCTTCCTGCAAGAAGCCAAGCTGGCCTCGACGGTCAAGCATCCCAACACGGTCTATATCTCGGACTTTGGTGTGCTGTCGGATGGCCGTTCGTACCTGGTGATGGAGCTTCTGCGCGGGCCGACGCTTAGCCGGGTGATCGCCGACGGCGCGCTGGATTCGCTGCGGGCGTGTCGCATCGCCCTGCAGATCGCAAACGGCCTGCAGGCGGTGCACAGCCACGGCATCGTGCATCGCGATCTGAAGCCCGAAAACATCTTCCTGGTCGACCAGGACGGCAGCAAAGACTTCGTCAAGATCGTCGACTTTGGCATCGCGCGTCGTTCGCAGCTTGTGCCCTCGTCGGATCCGAACTTGTCGACCAGCGGCGTGCGCGGAGCGACCAGCGATCCGCCACCGATCAGCCAACCGCCGATCAGTCAGCCGCCGATCAGTCAGCCACCTTTGACCGACGACAGCAGCGGCAGCGGATCTCGGCTGACCATGGCCGGCACGATCATGGGAACGCCGCACTACATGTCGCCCGAGCAAGCGGTGGGTGGCGAGATCGACGCGCGATCAGACCAGTACGCGCTGGGCTGCATCTTGTACGAGATGCTGACGGGCAGCGTCCCCTTCGACGGCAATGCCCAAGCCATCTTGGCCAAGCATGTCACGCGTCCGGTGACTCCGCTGCGCGATCGCCGACCGCAGCGCCTGGATCCGGTGCCACCCGCCATCGAGACCATTCTTCTGCGTCTGCTGGCCAAAGAGCCCGAGGGCCGCTTCGCCAACATGCGCGAAGTCAGCAAGGCTCTGCAGCGCGAAATCGACGTGCTGATGCTGGTGCGGGGCGAGCGCGTTCTGGTCGGAAAAAGCGCGGCCGAAGTCCTGACGCAGACGCGGCGGCCGCGCGTGCTGGCTCTGTTTGGACGCTACATCCCGCTGTGGGCGCTGCTGGTGCCAGCCGTTTTGGTCCTGGGCCTGTTCGGCCTGGTCGTCTATCGGCAGCTGGTGGTTGGGCGAGCCCCGTCGGATCGGCTGGCAGAAGGCGAGCTGGCGTCGGCCCGGCAGCGGGCACTGGACTTTGTTCGCGCGCAGCTTTCGCAAGGAAACAGCGGCAGCCGCAGTGCGCTTTTGAGTGCAGCCGGAGCGACGCGTGATCCGGCGCTGCGGTCGGCCTTTGAAGCCCTTCTGAACAGCCCTGATACCGACCTGCAAGCACAGGCCGCAAGCGCGCTGGGTCAGCTGGGCGAACGCGGTGCGATTCCGGCGCTGCATCGGCTGTTCGCGCAGACTCGCGTGCCGGCCGTCAAGCTGGCCGTCGCTGGTGCGCTGGATCAGCTGGGACAGGTCGCCGGTACGCGTCATTTGCAACAGGCTTTGACCGGCGAAGATCCGGTCAGTCGTCAGCGCGCGGCGTACTTCCTGGCTGAACAGGGCGATCGCACGGCCCAGGATCTGCTGTCGGCGGTAGCAGCGGCGCCGGATGTCTCGGAAGATCAGCTGATTCGCGTCTTGGCGCGCTTGGCGCAGGCGGGCGATCCGTCGGCACGAACCCAGCTGCGCGAACGCTTGCTGGTGCCAGGACGTCGTGAACACAAGCTGCTGACAGCTGCCAAGCTGGCCCAGCTGGGCGATGAACAAGGGCGCGCCTTCTTGCATGGCCTGGCGACGCAGTCGGGGCCGGATCAGCTGCCGGCGGCTCGGCTTTTGGCGACGCCCGAAGACCCGGTTGGCGCTGCGCTGTTTCGCAGTGTCGTGGCCGATCGACACGCCACCGCCGCCGCGCGTGAGCTGGCCTGCGAAGGCTTGGCGCAAGCGGGCAACGCGCTGGATGTTCGCCTGCTTGTTCCACTTTTGCCGGCGGCTGCCGTCCGCGATGGTTCCGATGGATCACCCGCCGTTCTGCGCGCCGCTGCGCTGGCCATCCTGCACATCGCGGCCCGCGAACCCAGCACGCTGTCTGAACAGAGCATGGCCTGGGCTCGGCTGGCTTTGGACGACAGTGACTGGGTGGTGCGTCAGTCGGCCGCCGCCGTCTTGGGCGACAGCGCGTCGGACAAGGCGACCGCGCTTTTGGCGAAGCTGGTTCATGATCCAGAGGCCCGCGTGCGTCGCAGTGCCGTGCGTGCGCTGGCTCGTCACAGCGACCACGCTGCCATGCTGGCCCTGCGCGATGGCTTGACCGATGCGGACAGCAGCGTGCGCAGCGAGACCGTGCAGGCCCTTGGCAAGCTGGGGCAGGCGCTGCAGCGCTTGGGCGTACCGGGGCTGCTTAGCGAAGCGCAGACCTGGCTGCGTGATGTTGTCGAGCGCGGCTCACCGCAAGAGCAGCGGGGGGCCGCATCGACGCTGCTGCGCCTGGGCGATACCAGCCAGCGCGAGCGCCTGATGGGCTTCCAGCTTTCGCAGAACGCCGACGTCCGCAAGCTGCTGGTTGAGCAAATCG
>JAYRFD010000858.1:0-2919 GCA_041908565.1 Polyangia bacterium
CCGATTTCACCTGTCCGGTGGCCCCTTGCGACCGAGTGTGGTCCCAGACTCGTCCGCTTATTCCTTTTTCTTCCGGGCCTTCGTGGGCGATTTGGGTCGCGGCGAGTGGCCTTGCTGCGCTGGACGCTGCGCGTCGCGCAGGCACAGATCGGCTAGCTGCTGCAGCACCCAGGTGTGGGCCGGCCCGAAGGTCGTGTCGGGGCGAAAGATGGCCGACAGGTACAGCGCGTGCTCGTCGTCGGCCCAGCCCTGGGGCTGCAGTCGCACCAAGCGGCCGCTCGCCAGATCGGCGCGGATCAGGTGCTCAGGCAGGTTGCCCCAGCCCAGGCCCGAACGCAGTAGCTCGTGCTTGGTGTGCAGGTCAGACACGCGCCAGGTGCGGCTGGAAAGCACCCCTTGATCGGGGACGCCGGCTTCGATGCGTTCGCTCAGCACGACCTGCACGTGGGGTTCAAAGGCACGGTGCGGAATGCGTCCTTTGTGCGCGGCCAACGGATGGCTGGGCGCCGCCACCGGCCACAGCACGATCTGCGACAGCACGCGGCGTTCGAGCTTGCTGGACAGGCCCATCGGGCTGACCACACCCAGCGTCGCCGACCCGGAAAGCACGCGATCTGAGACCGCCGACATGGTCTGCGTATCGACGCGCAGATCGACGGCGGGAAACGTCTGGGCAAAGCCACTGCACAGGTCGATTAGCGCCGACAGCGGGAACAGAGAGTCGATGCACAGCGAGACAAAGGGCTCAAGGCCGGCTTGCATGGCTGCGGCAAGCTGACGCAGCGACATCACTTCACTGGACACTCGGGCGGCCGCAGCCAGAAGCGCGCGCCCCTGCTCGGTCAGCTTGGGTGTCTTGCTGCCGCGATCCCACAAGGGCAGGTTCAGCTGACGTTCCAGGTTGCCCATCGACTGACTGACCGCTGACTGCACACGCTGCAGCTTGCGCGCGGCCGCCGAAAACGAGCCCTCTTCAGCGACGGTCAGAAAGGTCCGCAGCTGGTCCAAGGTGATGGCATCAAGCATGCCCGTACCATCACACAGGATGATGAATCAGGGAAGATTCCCATCACTTGGGAACATCTGTCCGATTTTGGGATCCGCGCGGTTTACGCTGGGGGTGCGACCGATTCGGCGGCTGGCTCTGCATGCGGATCGTCGGCTGCAGGGGGCTTGTGGGCTGCGGTGTCGCTGACGATGTCGCGCAGCGCGCACAGCGGGAACAGCAGGCGTTCTTCGATGTCCAGGCAGCGCAGCTCTTCATCGGCGATGGCTTTGCGCAGACGGTTGCTGCGCTCGCGCTGCAGGGTCTCGCCGAAGGTGCGCAGCGGCGTCAGCAGCTCCTCTTCCAAGATCTCGGGCGCGGTCGGCGAGTCGCGTTCCAGCGCGCGACCGATGGCCGCTTCAGTCAGTTCAAGCTTGGGCAGGATGCGCACGAAGAAGTCATCGACCTTACCGCCGCGCAGAAAGCCGCGCGAAAACGCGCGATAGCGGCCGTACACCTGTTCGTCCAGCAAGCGCACGAAGTCGGCTTCGTGTTCGCCCTGCTGCAAGCGCAGATCGGCCAGCACGCGCCCGCGCGAGGCCTTGGCCATCGCCACGAATTTTTCGTCGAGAAGCGTCAGCAGAAAGTCGCGATCGGCAGGGGCCGCCTGATGTTCAGAAAACGGCCAGCGACGCGGGCGGACGAAGTCCAGCGTCTCACGCGCGGCGGCGCGGTGGGCGCCGTCGGCTTCGTTCAGCAACAGCTTGCGTTCACGCGGGATGACATCGCGCTGGAACAGCAGGCCATCGGCCTGCAGCATGCGCAGATCGCGCTCGAGCGTTTCGCGCGTCGGGCTGCTGATCAGCCCTTCGATGTGCGCGCGAGCACGGTCCAAAAGCGACAGCAGGCGGCTGCGCGCTGCGCTTTGCTTGATGGCTTGGGCGCGCTGAAAGAATCGATCTTCCAGCGCCTGTTCCAAGGCCGGCAGGTTGGCGCGTCGCATCCGTTCTGCGTCGCCGCTTTTGCGTCCCAGCATCGCTTCGCGACTGGAAAACGGCACGATGGCTTCCAGCAGATCGACCAGTCCGCTGTCCGTGGCCCGCAGGTGATCGAGGATGCTCTGTAGCGCCGACGATCGCAGCAAGTCGCCGGCACTTCCGTCCGATTCCGAAAGCTGCGGCAAGCGGTCGATCTTGTTGAGGACCCCCAGGATCTGCTTGCCTGCGCTGCGAATGGCAGACAGGGCTTCTCGCTCGCTGCTCTTGCCGGCCTGATCGACGGTGAACAGCCAGACCACGGCATCGGCTTGGGCGATGAACTCGCGCGCGGTGGCTTCGTGTTCCGGCAGGATCGAGTTCAACCCGGGCGTGTCGACAACGTTCACGCGCTGCAAGACATCCAGCGGGTACAGGACTTCGACCAGCTGAATGCGCGCCGCTTCCTGTGGATCCAGACCGCGCAGCAGCGACGGAACCTTGGCCCACGGCACATGGCGGCTTTGGCCATCGCGATAGACCACGCGCGCGCCTTGTTCGCGTCCGTACTTCAGCAGGTTGATGGTGGCGGTGGTCGGCGTCACTCCCATCGGCGCGACCTCTTCACCGAGCAGCGCGTTTACGAAGGTCGACTTGCCGGAATTGAACTCGCCCATCACGGTGACCAGCAAGGGGCGATCGAACAGCTCGCGAATGCGTGACGCCTCGGGGCCGAAGCTCGACAGCTCTGGACTGCTGGACAGAAGCTCGTGCGTGCGGCGCAGAAGGCCGTACAGATCGCGCGGCAGCGCTTCGCGTTCGCGATCGTACAAGGCCGCCAAGCGCTTGCGCGGTCGTGGATCGCTGGCATTCAGCGCTGCGGCTCGACGCAGCTGAGCCCCGGCGGCTGCGCGCTGGCCCCGTCGCAGCTCGACTTCGGCGGCGGCCAGGCGGACCTCG
>JAYRFD010000859.1:0-7094 GCA_041908565.1 Polyangia bacterium
CTCGCGCAGCTGACAAAGGGGCCGCGCAAACTGCGCGCGTAGCTCGCGAGCCTTGTGGTAGTCGGCCCAGCTGTTCTGCACGTCCAGCGCGATCTGTTGTTCAAGCGCGTGCTGCTTGGCCTGCGCACGCAGGCCCTGCGCGGTGGCGCGGTGGCGGGCGGGCAGGTTCCAGTCAAAAAGTGGCAGCGATCCCGCGATCGCCAACACGCCCCCGACGCCAGCGATCGAGCTGCGCACACCGCCAGCGACCTGCACATCGGTAAGCGGCAGCGCGCGCAGCGTGGACAGGCGAATCAGCTCTTGGGCTTGCTGCTGCTCGGCCACGGTCTGACGTAGCTCGGGCCGGTGGCGCTTCGCCAAGCGAACCAGCGCATCACTGGCCGCTTGTTGATCTTGTGTGGATAGCTGCGCAAGCTCTGCCGCGATCGCTGGCGGCAGCTGATCGAGGGTTGCGAGATCTTCGACCAGGCGCAGTCCGCGCTGCGTGGCATCGCCCCCGATCAGCGTCACAAACGCACGCTGCGCCAGGGTCAGCTGATGCGCGCTGCTGTCTGCCAGACGAGCGGCATCCAGCGCTTCGGCCTGCGCCCGCACGACATCCAGACCACTGGCATCGCCGTGTCGCTTGCGAGCCTGCGCTTCCACGACAAGCTGCGCAGCCAGCCGAGCCGCTTCGGCTTCAACCCGCTGCAGCTTTTCGAGCAGCAGCAGATCGTAAAACGCGCGCCCAACGACCCCACGAAGCTGCCAGATCTGCTCTTGCGCTGCGGCGAGCGCTTGATTCCGCCCCGCACAGGCCGCGCGCGATTCTTGAATGCGCAGCAGCGCAGCAAGTGGAGCGAAGCCAATCATCGCTTGATGCAGCAGCAAAGGTCCGCTGGTGCCGCTTAACCCCAGATCCTGCGCGACATACGAAACACTTGGGTTCTGCGGCGTCCTGGCCGCCTGCACCATGGCGTCAGCGTCGATCTGCTGCGCGCGCTGCGACAAGCTAACGGGCGCACTGTGTTCCGCCATGCGAATGCACTGAGCCAATGTAAGCGGCTGTGAAAGGTCGATGGCCGCGTCGGTCGTTGCAGCGCGGGCCGCGGGCGCGGCGATGACCGCAGACAGCGCGCAAGACAGGACCGAACAGAACCACAGGACAGACACGCGGGCCATCAGCGCGGCCTCCCGTATGTGGCGTACAGAACCGGCAGCAGTAACAGGTTTAAGACCGTGGATGTGAACAGACCGCAGAGAATCACCAGTGCCATCGGGTGCTCGATCTCATAGCCGGGCAGGCGGCCGCGCACGACGATGGGCAGAAGAGACAGCGCGGCGCACAGGGCTGTCATCAGGATCGGAACCAGCCGTTCTTCAGCACCGCGCAGGATCAGATCGCTGTCATGTTGCAGGCCTTCGGTATCGCGCAGGTGGCGGTAGTGCCCCAGCAGCATCAGGGCATTGCGACTGGCGATGCCCAGCACGCTGACGAAGCCGACCAACGAACCCAGCGACAGCACTCCGCCGCCGGCCAGCGCGCCCAAAAGACCACCGCCCAGGGCAAAGGGCAGTGTCGCGACGACCAGCGTCGTCATACGCAGGCTGCGAAAGTCCAAGTACAGAAGTGCCAAGCAGCCCAGAAGCGCCAGGCCAGACCACAGCGCAAGCTGATTCCGCGCGCGGCTGCGAGCCGCTAGCTCGCCAAGAAATTCCGGGTGATAGCCGCGCGGAAATTCGTGTTCACCAACCGCGGCTTCGACCTGTCGAGCGACGTCACCCAAGGCACGACCGCGCACGTTGCAGGTGATATCGATGCGGCGCGATCCGCCCTCGCGCTTGATCTCGTTTGGCGCGGCAGCGATGGCCACATCCGCGACGTCTTGCAGTGGGATCTGCGCGCCGCCGGGCGTCGAGATCCGCAGGCCACGCAGCGCCGTGACATCGCTGCGCAGTCCGGGCGTGCCCCACACAACGATCGCGATCTGCTGCTGGGCTTCGTAGACCTCGCCAACTTTTTCCCCGGCGAGAAGCGCGCTTGCGGTCCTTCGGATCTGCGCAGCGGTCAGGCCATGCAGCGCAGCGCGCTCGGGTCGGATGCGGACCTCGACCTGCGGCACCAGGACCTGCGGCTCGACCTTCAGATCGACGACGCCGGGGATCCCTGTGATGCGGGCCGCCAGCGAATTGGCTTCGCCGCGCAGCGTCGCCAAGTCGGGACCGAAGACGCGCACAACGATGGCCCCCTGGGCGCCGGAGAGCACGTCTTTCATGCGCTCTCGCAGATAGGTCAGCACATCGCGGAAGACGCCGGGATAGCCGGCCACCACATCGCGGATCTTCGCCACCGTGCTTTCGTAATCGGCGCGGGGATCCAGGCTGATCCAGTGCTCTGTGAAGTTCGGGCCGACCACTTCATCGGCGACTTCGGCGCGACCGATGTGCGATCCGAAGCTGCGCACGCCGGGAATGGCCAGCAGCTCTTGACTGATGCGCAGCGTCGACCGGCGACTGGCTTCAACCGATGCGCCGGGCTTTTCGATCCAGTGCATCAAGAAGTCGCGCTCTTGAAATTCCGGCAGGAATTCATCGCCCAAAAGCGGCAGGCACAGCGCAGCAAGAAGGGCCATGCCACACGTCGCGGCCAGCGCCCAGCGGGGACGCTGCAGAAGCGATCCCAGCACACGACGATATCCCGTGCGCAGTCGGGTGACCCAGGCTGGATCGACGACTTCGATACGCGCCAAGCGAGGCAACAGCAGCAGGCACAGCGCAGGCGTCAACGTCAGGGCCACAAGCAGCGATGCAGCGATCGACAGGATGTAGGCCAGCGCCAGCGGACGAAAGAACGCACCGGCAATTCCATCCAAGACCAGGACCGGCAGAAAGACCAAGCAGACCAGCAGGCTGGCATAGACCACCGAGCTGCGAACTTCCATGGACGCGGCCAGGACAACCTGAACGGGTGGTCGAGTGCCCGCCGCTTCGCGCAGACGACGGCGGATGTTTTCGACATCGATGATGGCGTCGTCGACGACCTCGCCGGTGGCGATGACCAGGCCGGCCAAGAACATGGTGTTCAGCGTGCCGCCCAGAAGCGACAGCACTAGCACGGCGCCAACCAACGACAGCGGAATCGCGGTCAAGCTGATCAGGGCACTTCGCAGATCGCGCAGAAACAGAAACAGCACGGCAATGACCAGCACGCAGCCCAGCGAAAGCGCCGACTGCAGGTTGTGCAGCGACTGTTCGATAAAGGTTGCGGGGCGAAAGATGGCGGCATCGATCTCGACATCGCGCAGACCGGGGCGCAGGGCGTGCAGGGCCGCTTCGACGTCACGAGTCAGCGCCAGCGTGTTACCGGTCGGCTGCTTTTCAACGATCAACAACAAGCCGTCGTGACCGTTGATGACCGCATCGCCAATCGGCGGAGCATGGCCGGCCGTTACCTGCGCGACATCGCCGATCCGCAGACCCGATCGCGCATGGGATGCGACCACTGCCGAAGCGAGCGCCTGCGGATCAGCCGCCGCGTTGACGTGGCGCACCGAAAGCCGCTGGTTCGCGCTGTCCAGAAAGCCGCCGGCGGTCAGCGTCGCAGCATCGGTCGTCGCGCGCAGCACGTGATCCAGCGTCAGGCCATGGCTGTGCAGCACGGCGGGATCGACACGCACCTGAAGCTGCTTGTCGCGCAGCCCCCACACCGTGACGTTGGCCACGCCAGGCACGGCAAGAAGTCGCGGGCGAATGGTGGTGCGAACCAGCGCAGACAGATCCATCTGCGACAGCTTTTTCGACGACACACCGATCTTCAGAGCCCGACTGGTGGCCGACAGCGGCGGCAGGATCACCGGCGTTCGCGCCAGGCTGGGCAGGTGGGGCGCTTCGACGGTCAGTCGTTCCTGTGCAAGCTGACGCGCGCGCAGAAGATCGCAGCCTTCGCGCAGCAAAAGGACGATCGACGAAAGACCCAGCACCGACTTGGATCGCAGCGTCGTCAGATCTGGCAGCCCGGCGAGCGCGGTCTCAAGCGGCAGCGTGACCAGGCTCTCGACCTCTTCGGTGGACAGGCCCGGGGCTTCGGTCTGGACCTCGATCATCGGCTGCGCGAATTCCGGAAAGACATCAAGTGGCGTTCGGCTGGCGGCGCGCACGCCAAAGATCAGAAGCAGGATGGCAGCAGCCAGGACCAGCCAACGAAAGCGCAGCGCGAAGGAAATGACAGCGTTCAGCATGGTCTGCGCTCTCCTTATTTTCCGCTGCCGAACTCGGCGCCATATAGCTCGATGGCGCCGGCCGTGACCACCGCGGATCCGACGCGTAGGCCATCGGGCTGCACGCTGCTTTTGCCCAGAACGGCCACGCCGTCTTCGATCTGTACGACTTCCACCCGTCGACGAAGGAACACCTGCGGCGCGGCGCGTTCATAGACCCAAGAAGCGCCCGATGGGTCGTACAGCACGGCGGCAGCGGGGATGACTGGCGTCTCTTCGTCTTGGTTCAGCTGCAGCCAGACCCCAACGATCTGGCCCGGCACCCAGGCGGTGTTCTGCGGCAACACAAAGTATCGATCGACGGTGCCCTGCTGGGGCTGCGCGGTCCGCGGGGGCGCCTTGGCCGGCTCGGCCCGCATGGGGGCCGAAGCACGACCGGACGAAAGTGCATCGACCTGGGCCGCTGCCCCCGCAAGCACAGAGGTCAGCTCACCCGCTGGCACAGACACGCGCACCCACAACGGATCGTCGGCCAGCACGTGCAGAAGCGGCGACCCAGCCAGGACCTGCTGCGCGGCCGCGATGCGAAGCTCGAAAATGGTGCCTGTGAGTGGGGAGACCAACGGCGTCTGCGAGAGCGCTCCGCGGGGCAGGGAAGCTCGCGACGGAATGCGCGCGCCTCCGGCGATGGCGGTCTGTTGCGCGATGGCGGCTTGCAGGGCGGCCTGGGCCAACGCGCGCTGCGCCTTGGCTTCTTCGACGACTCGACTGGAAACGGCGTCCTCGGCCAGCAGGCGTTCGGCACGACGCAGCGCCAGATCGCTGGCTTCGTCTTGCACGCGGGCGCGGGCCACCTGCGCATCGGCGTCGACGTGCACCGTTGAGACCTGCGCACGCTCGGTGGGGGCAAGGCTTTCGGACAGCATGGCCACGACCTGACCGGCCTGCACGCGCGTCCCAGCCTGTGGCAGCGACGATCCGGGCAGCGGCTGCACGATGCCGGCCTGCGGTGCGATCACCCATGCAGCGGCGCCCGGAGCAGACAGCACTTCGCCGCGGAGGAGCCGCCGCGCGGGCTGACGTTTGATGGCAAGCGGCGTCAGTCCTTGCGCGATGTCCAGCCGATGTTCGGCTGCGACCGACAGCGTGACGCGCCCCAGCACGGACTCGCTGGGTGGCTTGGCAAGCGGCGCCGATACTGGCGGCTGCCTGCGACATGCAGTGGCGGCCAGTAGCATCGACAGCAGAACAGGCCAGCCCAGCAGCGCACGGAAGGAAGTGGCAGACCCCACAACAAGAAAATCCGCTGACACGCGCGGAACGCAGGACGACATGGCCGCACGCTACTTTCGTGCTGGGTGACCTTGCCGCGCCTTCATGAAAACTTCATGTGCAGGGGTCGCGCGATGCAGCGCTGTGAGCCTCGATCCGGGCCGCACGCGTTCAAGCACGCGAGTCCATTTTCGCAGCGTCGATGCGGCTGCATACCGTCGCTGTCGATCCGCACCGTCGGCGATGCCCAGAACATGCAGGCGGTGAAAAACACTCAGCGCGCAGAGGCTGCTGGCAGCACGCGCACAAGCTCATAGCGATCGATGGGCAGGCTGCTCAGCATGTATGGGTAGTAGCCCGCTCCATTTGAAAAGAAGCCGGCACCGATTTCACCGGCCATGGTGCGCCCGCCGAAGGAGTGATCGCCCAAGCTCGAAAGCGACGCGCGATCGGGATACGCAGGCATGTGATAGCACTCGGATCGCAGGCTGTGGACGATCAGGTCGCCGGGCTGTGGCTGCGGCGGCGTGCGGGTCATCGGCTGCGCGCCCGCTTGCTGGGCGTACCACTGAAAGCCCCAGTGGCCGCAAAACCACACGCGCTCGCCGCGCTGCACCTGCGGTGCGATTAGTTCGTGCGCGGCCTGTCGACCCAGCGCAGAAAAACGGGCGTTGGCGCGCAAGATCAAGACGCCCAGCAGGCTGCCCAGCGCCACAACCGCGAACACTGACAGCCGACGCCGTCCGCGAGGCAGGTCCGCCTTGGGCAGCGACGTGCCCGAGTCGATCCAGCGCCCGATCAAGCGCGCAATCAGAATGCCGGCGGCCGGAGCGGAAGGCACCACGTACTTGGGCGCGAAGTGGATGTAGAACAGGACCGGCACGGCCAGAAGAAGCCAGGCAGACAATGCAAGATCGGTGGTGTCTCGTCGCTGCCAAGCCGAGTGCAGGATGTCGACCAGGCAGGCCGCGGACAGCGCCAACACGGGCGCAAGCGGCAGACAGACCCAGGTCGTCGTCAGCGGAATGCTCAGCAGCGCCATCGCAGTGCCGACGCGCAGCACACGAGCCGACAAGAAGACGCGGCGCTGCAGCGACCACAGCACCGTCAGCGGCAAGGTCAGCGCCATCGCCGAAAGAAAGGCCAAGACGTTGCGCGGCCACGCCACCAAGGTGGCAAAGAAACGCGTCGAGCTAACGACTCCCGTGCCGCCCAGCGGATCACGCGTCCCCGAAAGCACGACCCCGACCAGCAGCACCGCCAGCCCCAGCGGCCATAGCTGCCGCTTTTGCGTTCGTTGCAGCGTATCTATCGCCCAACCGATCAGCCCGCGGGGCGGAGCAAAGCGATGGCTTGCTCCATCGCGCGACGACTCAGCGTCGACGCGTAGCGCAAACAGCAGAGCCACGCCCAACAGCAGCCCGACATGCGAACGCGAAAGCGCCGCAGTCGCCAAGGCCAGCGCCGCGGTCAGCCCCTGAAACATGCACCAGACGCGCCCGCGCGGCCGCGTCTGCGACAGGAAGGCCAGGTAGCGTTCGATCCCCAGCGTTCCGAAGGTCATCGCGGCGACGTCGGGCATCGCGGTCCCGGCCATGCCCAGCACGGCCGGACTGCTGGCGACCA
>JAYRFD010000860.1:0-5103 GCA_041908565.1 Polyangia bacterium
ATAGGAGCGAATGCGGATGGCATGGCCGCGTGCCTGCAGGTCAGCGAGCAGATCGAACCACATGTAGGGGCGTGACGGCGTGATGTGGAAGGTTCGCGCTTGGCGGCTTGGCAGCTTCGCAATGGCGACGACTGCACGCACCGCATGGTCGATCGGCACCAAGGTCTGGTCGGTGTTCAGATCGTCGGCGGCGCCCAGTTGAACCACGCTGCGCAGTGCAGAGTAGAAGAAGTCATTCAGGTTGCACGCGCCCGATTGCGAGTGCCCAACCACGGCCCCCAAGCGATAGATCGTCGCGTTGACACCGCGGGCTTGCGCGGCGTGAACCAGATGTTCAGCCACGCACTTGCTTTGCATGTAGCCGTTGGGCAGCAAGGCCAGCGGGCCGGCGGGATCGTCCTCTGTCGCGTGCTTGTGGGCGTTGAAGTTGGGCGGATACAAAACAGACAGCGTCGAAATAAAGTGCACGGGCTTGCTTCGGTACGTGCAAGCCAAGCGCAGCACTTCGTGCGTGCCGCCCACATTGGCAGCGCGCAGGCTGGCATAGCTGCGCACATGATCGACGCGGGCGCCGCAGTGATAGATGACATCGACTGCCTCGGCCAGCCTCGCGAATTCGGCGTCGCTTAGACCGAAACGCGGTGCAGCCAGGTCGCCTGTCACCACCCGAATACGCGCCTCGTAGCACGAACGCCAGATTCCGTGCCGACCCAGCGTGTCACGCAGTCGTTCGACCGCCGTCTCTTGCTCTGTCTCTCGCACCAAGCAGTGGATCTGCACATCGTCTGATGCCTGCTCAAGTAGCTCCGCCAGCAGGAACGATCCGACGAATCCCGTGGCGCCGGTCAGAAAGATTGATCGGGGCGGGCTGGAATCCGTGCCTTCGCGTGCCGCGGATCTGGGCGGAACGATCTCTGGCGCAAGCTGAGCTTCATTGACCAAGTCCAGCGTTGGGTCAAAGCACAGGTCCGCGTGTACGAAGTCTTGCCTGCGCCGATCCATGCGCTGGGCCAGGGCTCGCACGCTTGGTGCTTCGTATAGCGCCCGCAGCGGAACGTCGACGGCAAGCTCGTCTTGCACACGCAGCATCAGCCGAGCGGCCAGCAGCGAGTATCCGCCCACGTCGAAGAAACTGTCCTGCAAACCAAAGCGGTCGTGGCCCAGCAGATCACGGAAGATGCGATGCAGTCGAGCCTCGGTCTGCGTGTGCGGTTCGCCCAGGTCGACGGCAGAACCAGGTTGACCGACTTGCTCAGAAGCTGCTTGGTCCGTCTGCTTCTGCTGCGCTGCAAACACAGCCGGCAGAGCGCGCCGATCCACTTTGCCGTTCTGCGAAAGCGGAAGCGCCGATAGCTGCACAAACGTTGACGGGATCATGTAGCGCGGCAATCGGCTCTGCAGCAGCGAACGCAGCGCGTGCGCAAGTGCGCCGCGTGCATCCGTCTTCTCGTTTTGATCCGAGTCACCCGTGGGAAGCGACGTCGCTGTCAGGGGCTGCGGTGCCACACGTTCCGTCTGCTGCGCGGGCTTGGCTGCAAACAGCTTTTGATAGAAGCGATTGTGGCCGTGCTGTTGGCCGAAGTGCTCGGTCTTGTACTCGAACGCCTCGCTGCGTCCATCGGCATGACGCACGACTCCGCGCAGCAGGTAATCGGGGTTCCGATTGTTAGAGCACAAGCTGCGTTCGATCCGCAGATCGATCCGCGTGCCCGCCTTGACGTGCTGCGTCGTGTCGAAGACAGGCAAGAACACCGGTAGCCAGCTGCGCTGCTGGGCCAGGATATCGATGCAGTCTTCGTCCGCCGTGTACAGGTTTAGCCAGACCAAGAAGCCGCTCAGACTGCCGTCGCGCGTGACATGCAGCACTGTTTCGTGCGTGGTCTCTAGCGCGATGGGATGGCGAAAGTCCAGGTCTTCAAATACGCCGGCATCGGTCAGCAAGTGTTCTTTCGTGACGCCCCGCAAGCACAGGCGCAGATCAAAGGCACGGCCCACCTGCGCGAAGATCTTTTCGACATAGTGCGCGGCGGTCGCGTCGAAGGACGGTGCTTCTAACAGCGAATCGGGCACCTCGACAGCGGCGATCCGCGTGACGCTGCGTTCTGGAAGGATGCGCGCCCCCGGCGACAAAAGCCGATGCACGTGATTCATGATAAACGCGGCCGCTTCCGACCCACCGATCGCCCCCACGATCTCGGACACGCAGGCATCCGCGGGCTCAGGCAAGGAGACTTGCGTTGCGTCGCCCAGAATCACTTCGATGCGATCGGACAGACCCAGCTCTGCGATTCGCGCGCGCGCTTTGTTGGCCGATGCTTCTAGGATCTCGACGGCGTAGACCTTTCGCGCCCCTTCTTCAATGCACATGCGGGCAAGGATGGCTTCCGCGCCGGTCCCGATCTCGACAACGGTGCGACCGCGCAGGTGTCGCGCCATGCTGCGGCGATACACGTCGTTGCGCTGCGTGTCGCTGCTAAGCGCGAAGTAGATCAGATCGTCATAGACGAAGTACTCAGCAACCGAAGGCCACAGATCGATCGATGCGCCTGACGCATGTGGCGCAGTCTGTACGGCGTTGGCTTGCGGGACGATGTACGCCACCAGCCGCTTGTCACCAGTGGAATCGACCACAACGTCGACCGCTGCTTGCGCGACCTGCGGGTGCTCGCGCAGCGCGGCTTCAATCTCACCAGGCTCGATGCGGAAGCCATTCACTTTGATCTGCTGATCCAGGCGGCCTAGGAAGTCCAGCTGACCGTCCGCTTGCATGCGCACCAGATCGCCGGTGCGATACAGCCGTGCGCTTGCCTGCGCTGGGTCGGTATCGGGATCCGTGACAAAGCGGCTCGCCGTCAAGTCAGGTCGGTTCAGATAGCCTCGTGACACCCCTGCCCCACCGATCAAAAGCTCGCCGGGTACACCGATAGGAACACGGTTTCCTGCGCTGTCTTCAATCCGCAGCGTGACGCCCGGCAGTGCGGATCCAATGCTGGGAGCACCAGAGCCCGGACGGCAGTCACCCAGCGTCGCGCAGACCGTCGTCTCTGTCGGCCCGTACGCGTTGATCATGCGGCGGCCCACTGCCCAGCGATCGACCAAGTCTGCGGCGCAGGCCTCGCCAGCCACGATCAGCGTGTGCAGCGCAGCGCAAGCAGCCAGCGGAATCTGCGGCAATACCGAAGGAGGCAGCGTAGCCACTTGGATGCGGTTGCTTTGCAGAACATCGCCCAGCTCGATCCCCAAAATCGGCGGTCCCGGCGGCAACAGATACAGCGTTCCGCCGGTGGCCAGCGTCGTCGTGATCTCGGATACGGATGCGTCGAAACACAGCGATGCAAACTGCAGCACGCGGCTGCCTTCTCGTAAGCCGAAGGCTTGCGCCTGCGTGACACACAGGTGCGTCAGGTTGTGCGCCTCGACCGCCACGCCCTTGGGGCGCCCCGTTGAGCCCGATGTGTAAATGACATAAGCCAGATCCTGCGGCCGCGTCACGCTGGCTAGCTCTGCCGCGCTGTGTTTGGAAATCTGGGGCCAGTCCGTGTCGATGCACACGACGACCTGTGCAGCCCCAGGCAGGCGCGGTCGCAGCTGGCTCTGCGTGATCAGCGCGACCGGTGCGGCATCACGCAACATGAATGACAGCCGGTCTTCTGGGTAGTCGGGATCAAGGGGCACGTAGCCGCCCCCCGCTTTCCAGATCGCCAGAATCGCAAGGATTGAATCAATGCCGCGCTCAACGAACAGACCGACCAGGACATCGGGCCCGATGCCAAGCTGTCGCAAGTGGCGGGCTAGCTGGTTGCTGCGCATGTCCAGATCGGCATACGTCCACCGACGCTGCTGACCGCCGGTTTCGACCAGCGCAAGAGCATCCGGATTCCGAGCGGCCTGCGCGCAGAACAGCGCATGGAATGGGCGCGTCTCTTCGGTGCGCGATCCGCGCTGCCCTAAAGACGCAAGCTGTCGCTGCTCTGCTTCGGACAGCATCGCCATGTGTCCAACGGTCGCGCCGTCGGTCGACAGCGCAGCGGTCAGCACGTTCTGCAGGTGGGCAGCCAGCCTTTCAATGCTGGGTCGTTCGAAGACATCGCTGTTCGCTTCAAACGAAAGCTGGCATCCCTCTTGGGACTCGCGCAGGAAGATGGTCAGGTCAAAGCGCGCGCTGTGGCTTTCTAGTTCCACCGCGTGTGCGACCACGCCGTGCAGGGACAAGGCTTCTTGCTCAGGCGGCTGAGGCGCCAGCGCGATCTGAATCAGCGGGCTGTGGCTGGGACTTCGTTCGATGTGCAGTTCCTGCACCAGCCGATCAAAGGGCAATGCGTCATGGGTGAAGGCCGCCAGCATCTCATCGCGTATGCGATCGAGCAGGCTCGAAAAGGGAAGTGCCGTTCCGATATCGATCCGCACCGGAAGGATGTTCACGAAGAAGCCGACCATGTCTTCAACTTCGATCCGATCTCGCCCCAAGCTTGGAATGCCCAGGATGAACTTTTCAGCACCGGTGTAGCGATGGATCACGGTCGACAGACCGCCCAAGACGACCATGCTCAGCGTCGCTCCACGAGCGGCAGCCAGCGCGCGCAGCGAAGCATGGAACGTCGCTGGCCACTGGACGCGATGCACGAACCCGCGATGGGTCTGAACCGCGGGGCGCGGATGATCGGCGGGCAGCGCGATCTGATGCGGCACATCGGCCAGCTTGTCGCGCCAGAACTGCACATGCTGGCCCAGCGCGTCTTCCGTTTGATGCGCGCGTTCCCATGCCGCGAAGTCGACGTACTGAAGCGCAGGCGCAGGGCGCGGACTTGGCTCAGCCCGACCCATCGCGTCGCGGTTGTACGCTTCGCTCAGCTCGCGGAATAGAACCTCCATCGATCTGCCGTCGGTAATAATGTGGTGCAGGCTCCACCACAACACGTGCTCTTCATCGGACACTACAATGACGCCGATGCGCACAAGTGGACCGCGCGACAGATCAAACGGGCGCGTGGCCTGTGCCTGCAGCAGTCTGTGCAGCTCTCGATCACAGTCGACTGCTGCCCCGTGTCGCAGGTCAGATACATCGACGGGAACGACTTGCGTTGGAAGGACATGCGCCCGTGG
>JAYRFD010000861.1:0-5813 GCA_041908565.1 Polyangia bacterium
CGGATTCGTCGACTGCGCTAACGCTTTCCCTTGGCTCGCTGCGGCAGCGGTGCCGAGCGGGGTGCTGCCGCATCTTTGCCGCGTGTGGGGTCGCCTGCAGAGCTCGTGCGCACGAAGCGGGCGCGCACCTCTTGGTCCCAGCGCACAAGGATGTTGCAAGGCTCCAGCGCTTGGCAGCCACCGGACCAGCCTGCGAAGTCATATCCTGGCGACGGAGTGGCCATTAGCACGACGCGCGTGCCCTTGGCGAAGCGCTCGCTGCAGGCATAGCCACAGTCGATACCGGCCGGTAGCGAGGTCACACGTCCGGCGTCCACATCGCCCTCGGTCGCGACCTGCAGGCGGGCCTTGCGCGGCTTCAATACCTGTCCAGCACCGAACAGCGCAGCGGCAGCACAGGCGACAAGTCCAAGGGCTGCACCGACGATTACAAGCGGGCGCTTGCCACCCGATGGCGCGGCATGCTGTGGGCTTTGACCGACGCTGCCCTCTTCACTAGGCGGAGCCGCTGGGCCGACCGAGGAGCGCATGGGCTGCAGCGGCACCGCACCGCGCACGGCCACCGGCGCACCATCGGCCGTGGTTCGGGCCCCGGACGCGGAACGCGCGCCGCTGCCCGTCTGGCGCGCACTCTGTGAAACCGGTGCCACCGCATCCAAGGACACACCTGTGCGTGCCGCCCCCGGCCCCAGGACCTGCGCGAGCAGCCCATCCAGCTCGCTGGCGACTTCGCTCATGGTCGGTCGGTCGTTGACGTCCTTGGCCATCATGCGACGCAGCAGATCCCCCAGCGGGTCGGGCACCAGCGGGTTGCGATCGCGGATGTACGGCACCGGCGCCGACACGTGCTTGAGCATCACGGCGTTGACGCTCAGCCCGGAAAACGGCGGCTCGCCGGTCAGCATCTCGAACAACAGGACGCCCAGTGAATAGACATCGCTCTTGCCGTCGACGGCTGCGTTGCCATCGCACTGCTCGGGCGACATGTAAAGCGGCGTGCCCAGCATGGTGCCGGCCGCGGTCTTGACCAGCGCCCCTTTGCCCTGCTGTTCCTCGCTGAGCTTGGCGATGCCAAAGTCCAGGATCTTGGCGCGCTCGCCCGACGCTGTCTCGGGATCGCGGACGACGAACACATTTTCGGGCTTCAGGTCGCGATGGACGATGCCCTTTTCGTGCGCGGCTTGCAGGGCGGATGCGATCTGTCGCCCCAGGCGCATGGTGTCGGCGATGGTCAGGGCACCGTTCTGGATGCGGGCAAGCAGCATCTCGCCTTCCAGATATTCCATGACGATGTAGGCCGCACCGTCGGGAAGTCGCCCCGATTCAAAGATCGTCACCAGGCTGGGATGGCCGATCAAGTTGACGGCCCGCGCTTCGTTTAGGAAGCGATTCACGGCCTCGGGATACTGCGCCAAGTGGGGATGCAAGACCTTCAGCGCGACGCGCTTGCCGATCTCTTCCTGCAGCCCTTCAAACACCTGGCCCATCGCGCCTTCGCCAAGCTGACGCGTGATGCGATAGCTGCCTACGGTCTGTCCAACGCTAAGCATGGCCAATCAAGTGAGCAGAGCCAGTGATGCCCAGCCCAATCCCCGTCGAGAAAGCATATCACCTGGGCTTGATGCCTCGGAAGCACAAAGGTGGCGACGGGCCGGTTTTTCGCGGCCTGCGGGCCGGCGCGCGCGCAAGCCTTGCCAAAGGTCCGTTTTCGAGGGAGAGGAGCTTGTCTTTGGGCGTACGGATGCGGTAAAGGGGCATCCATGTCTGCGTCGAACACGCCCGCTTCGAGTCCGGCTGGGGCAGCGAAGGTCCCGGCCAGCTTTGAAACCCATCCCTCGCGCTATCGCCACTGGAAGCTTGCAGTCGATGGCGCCACGGCCCGCCTGGACATGAACGTCCGCGAGGACGAGCCGCTGGTGCCGGGCTATCCGCTGAAGCTCAACTCGTACGATCTGGGCGTGGACATTGAGCTGTGCGATGCCGTGCAGCGACTGCGCTTTGAGCACCCGCAGGTTCGCGTGGTGATCTTGGGCAGCGGGCGCGACCGCGTGTTCTGCGCTGGGGCCAACATCCACATGCTGGCCGCATCGACGCATGGCTTCAAAGTGAACTTCTGCAAGTACACCAACGAGACGCGCCTTTCGATCGAAGATGCGTCGCAGCGCAGCGGCCAGAAGTACCTGGCTGCCGTCAGCGGTCCATGCGCCGGCGGTGGCTATGAGCTGGCCATGGCCTGCGACGAGATCCTGCTGATCGATGATGGCAGCAGCACGGTGGCCTTGCCGGAAGTGCCGCTTTTGGGCGTGCTGCCGGGGACGGGCGGTCTGACGCGGCTTCTGGACAAGCGCAAGGTGCGACGGGATCGCGCCGATGTGTTTTCCACGCTGGCCGAAGGCATCCGCGGCAAGCGCTCCGTCGAGTGGCGACTGGTCGACGAGATCGCGCCGCGCAGCCGCTTCGCGCAGGCCGTGCAGGCGCGGGCCCAGAAGCTTGCGGCCAAGACCACGGCCGGGCCGACCACGCCGGGGATTGAGCTAGAGCCGCTGTCGCCGCAGGTTCGTGACGATGGCATCCAGTATCGCCATGTCGAGCTGAAGATCGATCGGGCGCACCGCGTGGCGACGCTGATCGTGCGGGCTCCGGCGGTCGACGCGGCGCAGCCTGGATCCGCGGCTGAGCTGCACGCGCAGGCCAAGGCCGGTCAGGTCTGGGGCCTGCGCGCCTTCCGCGAGCTGGACGATGCGATCCTGCGCCTGCGCTTTCACGAACCCACGGTGGGCCTGATCCTTTTGCGCACCGAGGGCGATGTCGAAAGTGTGCGGCGGGCCGACCGCGCGCTGTGGGCGCTGCGCGAAGACTGGCTGGGCCGTGAGATCCTGCTTCTGATGGCTCGCACGCTGCGCCGCTTGGATCAGACATCGAAGACCTTGTTCGCAATTGCCGAGCCAGGATCGTGCTTCGCCGGCAGCTTGCTTGAGATCCTTCTGGCCGCCGATCGCAGCTATGTGCTGGACGATTCGGGCAGCCCGACCCACTTTGCGCAGAGTCCGCTGAACGCCGGGGGCCTGCCGCTTCTGGACGGTCGCAGTCGCTTGGATGTGCGCTTCTATGGCGAACAAGCCAAGGTGCAGGCGGTGCTGGATGAAGCCGCGCCGTTTGATGCGCAGCAGGCCGATGTGCTGGGACTGGCGACGGTGCTGGCCGACGAGATCGACTTCGCCGATACGCTGCGTCTGGCCATCGAAGAGCGCCTGAGCCTGTCCCCCGACGCGCTGACCGGTATGGAACAAAACCTGCGCGCCGCTGCCTGCGGCGAAGGCATGGAGCAGCGTATCTTCGGTCGCTTGTCGGCGTGGCAGAACTGGATCTTCATCCGACCCAACGCAACGGGAGAGCGCGGCGCGCTGAGCAGCTACGGCAAGCCCGAGCGTCCAGTGTTTGATTGGACGCGCACCTAAGACCTGCTGCATCGAACCCTGTGAATCGGTCCGCAACCAGCGAGGCAGAAGATGTCGGTCGAACTGTTTGAGAAGATCCCCAACAACGTCAACCTGTCGTCGGATAAGCGCCTGCAGCGCGCGCTCGAGCAGTGGCTGCCCAACTACATCTCGTGGTGGAAAGAGATGGGCCCAGAAGGCTTCCAGTCCGATCAGGTCTATCTGCGCACGGCCATTTCCGTCGAGGCCAACGGCTGGGCGCACTTTGATTACGTGCGCATGCCCGAGTACCGCTGGGGCATCTTTCTGGAGCCGCCAGAGCCCGGGCGCATCATCGGGTTCGGCGATCACTACGGCGATCCCGCCTGGCAAGAGGTCCCCGGCGAGTACCGCCAGCAGCTTCGCCGCATCATCGTCACCCAGGGCGATACCGAGCCCGCATCGGTCGAACAGCAGCGTCTTTTGGGACAGTCGGCGCCGTCGCTGTACGACATGCGCAACCTGTTCCAAGTCAACGTCGAAGAAGGCCGTCACCTGTGGGCGATGGTTTATCTGCTGCACTCGTACTTCGGCAAGGATGGCCGCGAAGAAGCGGAAGCCATGCTGGAACGACGCAGCGGCAACCCCGACAAGCCGCGCATCTTGGGCGCCTTCAACGAGCCGATCAAGAGCTGGCTCGACTTCTACATGTTCACGATGTTCACCGACCGCGACGGCAAGTTTCAGCTGTGCGCGCTGTCCGAGTCGGGCTTCGATCCGCTGTCGCGCACCTGCAAGTTCATGCTGACGGAAGAAGCGCACCACATGTTCGTCGGCGAGACCGGCGTCGATCGCGTGGTGCAGCGCACGGCAGAGCTGATGCGCGAGTCGGGCAAGGACGATCCCGAGTCCGTCATGAAGCAAGGCGGCATTCCGCTGGACATGATTCAGCGCCACCTGAACCTGTGGTTCAGCCTGTCGGAAGATCTGTTCGGCGGCGAGGTGTCATCGAACGCGGCGGAGTTCTTCGCGGCGGGCCTAAAGGGTCGTTACAAGGAAGAGGACCACTACGAAGACCATGTCGCGCTGAACGGAACCTATGAGCTGCTGGTGCCGCACGCCGACGGGCACTTGGAAAAGCAGCAGGTGCCGATGCGCAACGCCATGAACGAGATCCTGCGCGACGGCTATGTCGCCGACTGCCAGCGTGCCGTCGACAAGTGGAACCGCACGCTGGAACGCGTCCTGGGTCCGCGCGCCGAACAGCACAAGCTGCGCTTGCCCAGCCGTCGCTTCCATCGTCACATCGGCGTGTACGCCATGGAATCGGGCAACTTCTTCAATCCCGAAGGCAGCCTGATGTCCAGCGCCGAATGGACGCGCCATCGCGATGGCTTCCTGCCGACCGAGCGCGATCGTCAGTATGTGCAGGCCTTGATGCGGCCCGTCACCGAGCCCGGCAAGATCGCTGGCTGGGTGGCACCGCCGGCTCGCGGCATCAACGGTCAGCCCTTCGAGTTCGAATACGTCAAGCACATCGTCGCGTAGCGCGCCTCTGTGCAGATCACGGATCTGCGTCGCTGCGTGCCGTTCGCGGTGGGTGTTCCGCAGGGGGCGCGCAGCGCTGCTGGTAGTCCTGCCAGGCAGCCTGCGCGCTGGGTCCATCGGGCAGGTTCAGCTGCATTCGTACGCGTGCTTCCGCCGCGGTCGCCCGTTCTTCGGATCGCCGCGCGGCTTCCAGTCCAGCGGCACAGCCGCTGCCCAGGCCGTCGCGTTCGTGCGCGCGCAGGTGCACAAGCTGCGCGGCAAGCTCGCGATCGGGAAGCAGCGGATCCACAAAGATCCACGGCGGGCTGATCACGCCGCGCCCGCGTCCAGATTGGAAGCAGATCGCCGCCGACCCTGTGCGATCGATCGCTGCGATGGGCAGCTCTCGCACGATCTTCTCCAGCGCTTCGAGTCGTCTTGGATCCGGCAGAGTTCCCGTCGGGCAGCTGCCATCGCGGGCGGGCAGACCAGGGTGTGCGCAGGCGCCGACGGTCGCAGTGCCAAGCGCGCCGGCCACCGCGATGCGGACGGCCTTTTGTCGCAAGCAGCGCAGCCATGCGGACCGCTCGATCACGCTGCCTTCCATTCTGCGACACCCATTGCTGCGATCGTCGCATGCGGCGCCCCCATACGCAGCGATCTTCGCGTTTGGCACGGCGGGGATCGACTACAGGCTGCGGTCGATCGGGCAGTCGGCGTGGGCCGGGCTCTCCCCCCGTCGCCCTCGCTGGTTCACCTGCTCTACGGCGTTGCGGGCTTCTGCAGCGTGCAGCCCGGCAGGTTCAGATCCAAGCCGCCATCGTCCTTGATGCAGGCGTAGATGTGATGAAGCTGCTGGCCGTAGCTGGC
>JAYRFD010000862.1:0-3005 GCA_041908565.1 Polyangia bacterium
AGTAGCACGGGCTATCGAGCGTAATGGCTCGCTGTTTGCATAACAACGCGGCACTGGCTCCGCACAGCCGAGTGCTGCGCGGGGCTCCCAGACACCCAGCTACACGGAGGACGACGTCATGCGGAGAGCTTCTTTGGCGCAGCCCAGCTGCACATCAGGGATCCTAAACGGCGCGCGCGCGATCGGAATGACGCTGTGCATGTTCAGCTTCGCGTTGACTACCGGCTGCGCGGGGCAGCTAAAGGGCGTGATGGTCGAGCACGCGAAGTCGACGCGGTCGGTGGCGGACACGATCAAAAAAGCGCTGGAGAGCGTGAAGTGTGACTCGGCCGCTGCCGCCTGTCCGACGGCGGTCAGCGTCATTGAAGATCAGATCAAGGCCCTGCAAGACGGCGCCAACAAGCTGGAAAACGGCAGCCGCTAACCGCGAAGGAGAGCCTCATGGACTGGCGTGGACTACTGGGAGAGGTTCTGCAAGTTGCGGGGCCGATCGGCGACCGGATGACGATGCAGACCCTGACGCCGCAGGCCGCATGGAATCACCCCGACATCAAAGCGATGCGGCAGCAGCTTGTCTCATTGCTGACGGAAAAACACTCCGTGGCTGAGCTGGTGAACGCAGGGCAGGAGCTGCGGCGGCAGCACGCGGCGCTGCTGGCCAAAAAAGACCTAAACATCGTCGAGCTGAAGCAGCTGGGCGTGCTGTCTGGAACGGCCTATGTGCTGACCGCAGACGCACTGGCGCAGGCCGCATCACCGATTGCGATCTTCCAATACACCATCAACGAGATGCTGCCGTGGCTACGGCGCGCTGCCAACGTTGCGCTGATCGTGGCCAACGTCGCGACGGGTGGGGCGGCAGGCCAGCTTCTTGGCAACCTTCACTTCGGAATTTCATCAAGCGGGGAACCCTCCATGTCACATACAGCGACGCCATCGCCGCAGGAACAGATGTTGTGGAAGCTGATCGAATCCCAGTGGACGCTGGCGCGGCTGCTGGAACAGCAGATGGGCGCGCCCGATGCGCAGCGCACCGCTGCCGGCCCCGTTCACCCCACGCACAGCGATTCACATGTCACCAGTTTTTCACCCAGTGCCGCGCTGGATGATCCTCCGATGGAGGCGACGGACTACTCGCTGCGCGTTGGCTCGGCCGAGCTGCGCGAAGAAGAGTCCTATGTCCCTTCGTTCGACGTCGTGCCTGCCGGAAAAGTGGGCGCAGAGATCGTGCACGTGGCCCAGGTCGAGCTAGCGCGTCCTGTGGTGGAACTGTACGAAAACGGAAACCCGACCAACGTCGATTCCGGCGGCCACATCAAGAAGTACTTTTTGGAAGGTCCGCGCTGGAAAGCCGAGACCTGGGATTCCTACAAGGCGAAGCACGGCGCGGGCCCTGCCTGGTGCGCGGCCTTTGCCAGCTACTGCTGGCGCACCGCGCATCGCACGCTTAGCGTCGAGCTGCCACTGTCCCTGAATGCGCAGTGCAGCGCGCTGTGGGAACAAGCAAAAAAGACCGGTCGCTTCATCGATAAGACGGGCACTCCTTCGCCGGGCGACATCGTGTTCTTGGGCAGCGGCCCGACGCCAGGTCACGTGGGTGTGGTCGAACGCAAAGGCGACGACGGGATCATCTACATCATCGAGGGGAACGCGGGCGAAAAGACGGATCAGCTGTGCCGGTCACGACTGATTCCTGGCAAGCCGCGATACGCCAAGCTGATGGGATTTGCCAGCGTGGATGCTCCCGCTGCTGGCTCGTCGGCCTCTGGCCAGGAACAGGCGACGTAGGCAGCGACCGCAGCCGGCGCGGGCAGAAGTCAGTGCGGAAGCAACACCAAAGGATGGCGCGGCCATGATCGAAGTCGGAGCCACGATCGGACCCTACAAGATCGTGGAAAAACTAGGCGAAGGCGGCATGGGGGCCGTCTACAAAGCCGTGCACGAAGCCATCGAGCGGACGGTTGCGATCAAAGTGCTGCATCCGGAGTTCGCCAAGATCGCAGAGTTCACCGGGCGCTTCTTTAACGAAGCGCGCGCAGTCAACCGCATTGACCACCCCGGGGTCGTGCAGGTCGGCGACTTTGGCGAGCTATCCGACGGAACCGCCTACATCGTGATGGAGTACCTGCGCGGGGAATCACTGGCCGCGCGGCTGGAAAAAACAGACGGGCCCATTGTGCTGGCGAGTGCTCTGAACATCGCCGCCCAGGTCGCCGATACGCTGGCTGTCGCGCATGAAAAAGGAATCATCCATCGCGACCTGAAGCCAGACAACATCATGCTGGTGTCCGATCGCACCGCACCCGGGGGTGAACGGACCAAGCTTCTGGACTTCGGAATTGCGAAGCTGACCCACGACGCCAATCAAGCGGGGGTCAAGACGCGGACATCGGCGGTCATGGGGACGCCGCACTTCATGTCGCCAGAGCAGTGCAAGGGCGGCAAGAATGTCGACGACAAAGCCGATGTCTATTCCTTCGGAATTCTGCTGTTTGTCCTGATTAGTGGCAGCTATCCGTTCGATGGGGACGGGGTCGGCGACATCATGGGCAAGCACCTGTTCGAGCCACCCCCAAGCTTGAAGAGTGCGGTCCCGGACACGCCAGATCCGCTGGTGAACTTGGTCACGCGGATGCTGGCCAAGAACAAGGAAGAACGGCCGCGCATGGCCGAGGTCGCGGAGACGCTGGCGGCGCTCAGCCGCAGCGCACCCGTGCAGCGCAAGAGCACCAAAGAACTGCAGCAACTTAGTCCCGAGCCACCGCGCCCCAGTCAGCTCAACCTGCCTCTGGCTCCTCCGCCCGTCAGTGCGGCGAGCCGTGGGCGCGTGGCGCTGCTGCTAAGCGCAGTGGTTCTGGCGTCAGCGACTGGTGCCACCGTGACCTGGCTTCTGCGCAGCGGCAAGTCAACACCGACCCCACCCGACAGCAGCGCGACCAAGGCGGCGCGCCTGGTGCGTTGGCAGGTGGACAGCCAGCCAGCAGGGGCCGATGTGATTCGGATCA
>JAYRFD010000863.1:0-2755 GCA_041908565.1 Polyangia bacterium
CGCAGAATGTACTGCTGACCGCCGATGTGGATTTTGATCGTGCGCTTCACGGCGAGGCCGCACAATATCGGGCCACCCGCCAAAGTCAAGCACATCCCCCTCGGAGGGCCCGGGGAGAAGCGCCAGCTGCCAGACCGCCACCAAAGCCATCGGGAACACTGGCAAGGCCCCCGACGACCGACGTCATCGACGACCAGCACCATCAACGACTGACGCCCCCGACGCGGCAGACGGGGGCTGCTGCCGGTTGGGGGCGGTGCGGTTAGCTGTTGTGGCGGAAGTGGATGATGTCGCCGTCGCGGACGATGTATTCCTTGCCTTCCAGACGGGCCTTGCCGGCTTCGCGGACCTTGGCTTCGCTCTTGAAGTGCATGAAGTCGTCGAAGGTCATGACTTCCGCCCGGATGAAGCCGCGCTCGATGTCCGAGTGGATCTTGCCGGCCGCCCGCACGGCGCTGGTGCCGCGGCGGATGGTCCAGGCGCGACATTCGTCGGGGCCCGCCGTCAGGAAGCTGATCAGATCCAGCGCGGCATAGGCCGCCCGCACAAAGCGCGGCAGCGCCGTATCAGTCAGCCCCAGGTCGGCCAGAAACGCCTTCTGCTCGTCGGGGGATAGCTCGGCCAGCTCCATTTCCAGCTTGCCGGACAGCGGAATGATCGACAGCTTGTTTTCCGCTGCATACGCCACAAGCGCTGGATCGATGGGCGTGTCGACAGCCGACTCGGCGACGTTGAGGACAATCAGCAGCGGCTTCAGCGTCAGGAAGCGATAGCCAGAAATGGCCACCTGATCCTGCTCGCTCAGCTCCATATCGCGCAGCGGCTTGCCGCTCTCTAGGTGCGTCTTCAGCTTGCCCAGAAGCTCGATCTCGCCGGGCTTGCCCTTTTCTTTCTTCAGGCGCTCCAGCCGCTTTTCGATCGGCGCTAGGTCGCCCAGGGTTAGCTCGGTCTGCAGGTCCTGCACTTCGCCCAGGGGCTCGGGCGCTTTGCCGTCTTCGCTGGGGAAGGCGCGCACGACCTGGACCAAGGCTTCGACCTCGCGCATGGCGGGCAGCGCCGACGTGTCCAAGCTGCGTCCGCCGGCTCCGGGAGGCGCCGCCACGTCGACGAAGTGAATCTCGGCGAGCGTGATCTTTTTGGGGCTGTGAATCGCGGCCAGGGCATCGACCCGCGCATCCGGCACCTTAACGACGCCCAGGTTGGTCTTGCCGCTCCCGCGCGAGGCATAGCCCGTCTCGGCCTTCTGGCCGGTCAGGGCGTTGTACACCGTGGTCTTGCCGCTTCCAGAGAAGCCCACCAGTCCGACTTTCATCCTTACTCCCCGGTCTCACCCAGACGATGGACCTGAAAACCGTTGCACAGTCCCGGCGGAAGTAGCACGGTTGCCGCAAGCTAGGCAAATATAGAGAGCAGAGCGCGATCACGACCGTATGCCGACAAAACACGGACATAGCCGCTGCCTGCCTCGATCCTTCTGTTCGCCGCGTTGGGTGGGGACCGCCTGCGGCCTGACCTTGGCGGGACTTTTGACGGGGCTGCTTGGCCCGATCCATGGCTTGGGCGATGGCTTGGGCGATGGAATGGCAGCCTTTTCGTTTCTGCCGATCCGCCACGCACGGGCCCAGCTCGCCGCCTTGGTGCCCGACCAGAAGGTCATCCCGATCGAAGAGTTCTTCGAGGTCCTGCGCGACTACGGGACGTGGCTGGATTCCGATCGCTATGGCCACGTGTTCTGTCCGCACCCGGATGTGGTCGGCGTCGACTTCCAGCCCTATATGCGGGGCCACTGGACCATGTCGGAGTTCGGCTGGACCTTCGTCAGTAGCTCGAAGATCAGCTGGGTGACCGATCACTACGGCCGCTGGGTCGAAGTCGGCCTGCCAAACTGCACCTGGGCCTGGCTGCCCGGTCGCGACTGGAGCCCGGCCTGGGTCGAATTCCGCGTCAGCGACCGCGTGATCGCCTGGCGACCGCAGCCGTACAACGGCCCGCCGGTGCGCATGTCTCTGCCGCGCAGTGTTGCACTGCCGCAGGTGGCGCTGCCGCCGCAGATCTTCAGTCGGGACGGTCGCGATGCCGGCTTTGTGGTGGTCAACGACAACGACTTCACGGCGCGACGCATTGAAGGAGTGGCGCTGTCGGGATCGGGGCTGTTTGCCGCCCTGCGCGACACCGAGCCCCTTTCCAACCCGCGCGCCGGTCTGCACTCAGCCGAGCGGCAGCAGATCGTGGCCCGCATCGTCGCCCGTCGGGAAGCCATCGCCCAAGGCCTGGGCACAGGCAGTGGAGAGCCCGGCGGCAGTGGCACGGGTGCCGCACGTGTGATCGTCAAGGGGTCCGGGGGGGGCGATGCCTCGGCGGCGATCCCGCCAGAGCCTGCCCGGCGCCGCAAGCCCGGTGCCCCATCGGCGATCCCCGGCACCGCCGGCCTGGGGGCCGCCACCACGCTGCGAGCCGGTGCACAGGCCGCCGATGCAGGCAAGGAAGGCGACGGCAAGCGCACGCTGACCGGAGCCCAGCCCGGGCAGACTCCGCCGACGCGCAGCACGCTGCCGGCCGGGCTGACGCCTGGACAGCCTGGCGACTTCAGCGGCACCAAGGTCTTTGAGTGGGGCGGTCCCGACAAGAACAAGAAGCCCCCCGCCAAGCCTGCCGCCCCCAAGCCCGAGCCCCCTCGGCAAGACTAGCGATTCCTACGGACCCAACCCGCCCCTCAACCGATCCCAGGAGGTCGGTCGCTCGGTCCCAGGAGGTC
>JAYRFD010000864.1:0-4660 GCA_041908565.1 Polyangia bacterium
ATGGAACCAATACACGGGAACGAGAGCTTGGGGCTCGCCTAGTCGTACGCACGTTGTGTGGTCGAGGCAGCACGGGCGCCGTGTCTACCCACGACCTAAGCCTGGCCAGCCTGGCTGATGAAACGCAGGGTGCCGTCCACAACGTGCACTTCACCGAGATCATCGAAGGCGACCGCATGCGCTTTGACTTTCGGCTGCGCCAAGGTCCGGTGCAGACGACCAACGCGCTGCGCTTGATGCGCCAAGTCGGCATCGATCTGAACTGGGACTTGGTGCAAGACGGCTCGACTGCGGGCGGTGTGCCGCCGCCCAACAACCGCTGACGTCGGCCGGGGCTTGGCGTCCGAAGCGGTACTGGTCGTGGCCATGCACAGGGATCGTTCTGGCTATTCGTCGATCTCAGTCACGTCTCGACCGCGACGATACCGTTCCAGACATTCTGCGAAGGGACGGGCTGGCCCGGGCCGCCAGCTTTCGTGCTGCACACCCAAGCAGTGCGTGAACTGCATGCACCGCGAGACTTCGGCATTGGCGTGGCGGAACGATTCATGCAGAAGCTGTTCTCGCTGTTCCACCGATAGGCAGTACGGAAAGCGCGTCCACAGAGCATGGCGAAGGGACGCGCCGTTATCCGATACCGTCCAGCGCTGGACGCTGCCGCGCGCGGATGCGGTCAGGATGTGCTGGCCGGATGCGGTAAAGACAGCCGCCACCAGTGCTTCCTTCGGGCCGGCGAGGACGATCGGGCCCACCGAGCCGTCGCGGGCGAAGATGTGCGCGGTGCCATCCTGTGCGGCCGCGATCACTCGCTTCGATCCCGCGTCAAACGCCACGTGCTGGATGCGATCCGAGACCACCTGGGTGAAGTTGGGAAAGGAGCGATGCCCAATCAAGCGCCGATCGGCAGAGACGCTGACCAAATCGGAGTCATCCAAGCCGAAGGCGGCCATCGTGACCGTGTCGACGTGGCCGTGATACCGCGCCGGACCGCCCGTGCTGGTTAGATCCCAGACCCGCAGGATGCGATCGGCCGAGGCTGCAATCAGTCGACTTCCCGCTGGGTTGAACTGCAGAAACTCGATCGGGCCAGCGGTGTCAGCAAACGTCCATGTGCGGCTTGGTGCTTGGATGCGGGTTACAAGCACATTCCCTTCGGCGGCAGTCGCCAGCAAGCGGTGGTCGTGGCTTAGGGCGGCGCGGTGCGTGCCGGATGGAATCGCAACCTCGCGCACCTGCTTCGCATCTGCCGTCTGCCAAATCAGCGCTCTGCTGTCCGTCCCAATCGTCACAAGCTGCTTGGAATCCAGGCTGAACGCCGAATAAACGACCGTGTCGCGATGGCCGCGCAAGGGCACAGCGCGAGATGTGGCGTGCGTCCACAGAAGAACCTCGTCGCCTTGCGTGGCCGCGGCGTACTCGCCATCTCGGCTTAGCGTGATGTGCTGCGGTCGATGGGGCGTCTGCCAGACCACCCTGGTGGCCAGATCATCTTGGAAGGTCCACAAGCGCGCTGTGTAGTCGTCCGAGATCGTAAGCACGCGTCGTCCGTCGGACAGGAAGCGCGCATCGCGCACGATGTTGCGATGTCCGCGCAGGTCGACCTGCTGCCAATAGCCGCCCACCTGCATCCAGATTCGCGCATGGTTGTCGTCCGACGCGCTTAGCACGGCACTGCCATCGGCGCTGAACTGCACGGCATGAATGGCAGCGCCCAGACGAAATGTGCGCAGGGGACTGGTTTGCGACATCCCCCACAGATAGATCGCGTGATCCGTGGCCCTGGCCAGCAAGCGCTGTCCATCGGGGCTAAACGCAAGCTGCTTGATGGTGCCGCCGTGCGGATCAAAGGTCTGCTGGGGGGCTTGCGGCTGTGTGGGATCAAACACGCGCACGCGCTGATCGCCGTAGGCCAGCGCGATGCGTCGGCCAGTGGAATCAAGTGCGGCGGCCTGCACCGTTGGATCCGGGGGCAGTCCGGGCGCATGCAGCAGGGTAGGGCGGGCTGGGCTGTCCAGCTTCCACAGTCCAGCGGGGCCTTGCTGTGGCACCAGCAGCAGCTGTTCTCCGTCGGGAAACCACGTCGCAACACGCACGTCTTTGGGAAGATCCGGCATGTCGTAACGACGCGCGCGAAACAGCGGCGCACTGGCGTCAGGCTGTGGATTTGGAATCAGCGACCAGATGCGCAGCCGACCGCTTTCATACAAGACGGCCAGCTTGCTGCCATCGCGGCTGAAGGTCAGCGAGCGCGCTGGTTCGTGCAGGTCGACCAGAGCCTGATGAGGCGGCTTCACTTCAGTCTGAACATCCAGAGGTGGACCGGGGTGCCGCCACATGTTCACTGTCCCGCTGCGCCCCACGGCCGCGATGTAGTTGCCATCAGGGCTGTAGATCGCAAAGGTCAGCGGCTCTGCCTCATGCAGCGCGAAGTACTGGTACTTGCTATCGATGGGCCAGACGTGAATCACTCCGCTGACGGACGCGTGAAGGAATTCGTCTCGTCCTGGATGTAGCGCCAGCGAATCAAACGACAGGAAATCAGACGAGTACTCGCGAAGCATGCGACCGGCTTGACTCAGCGCGGCGTTGGCTGCGCTTGACCAGTTCGGCAGTCGTTCGGGCTGTGTGGCTTCCACTTCGCGCAGCAGCGCAGCCACCAGGCTGGTATCCCCTTTCTGTTCTTCGGCAGCGCGAAGGCGCAACAGATCTCGGCTGCGCTGCGCTTGCGTGCGCGCCTTCTTGGACTGCTGCCAAGCGAAGTAGGCAGCGGTTGCCGAAAGGATGGAACCCACCACCAGAAGCGCCACGGTCCCGGCACGAACCCACTGACGGCGTCGTGTGCGCTGCTGGCTGCGGCGGACCAGCAGGCGGGCTTCATCCGACGCGTCATCGGGATACCGCTGAACAAGATCTTTGGCATACGCCAGCTGAGAGGCGACCAGCAGCGTGCCCTGTTCTTTCCACTGCCGAACCCACGCATCCAGCTTTTCGAACTCTGTGATCCGCTGTCGATCCTCGTGCACCCACGTGGCCAACATCGTCCACTTGCGGATCAGCGCTTCGTGCGCCACTTCGACGGTCTGCGCGTCGCCGGTGCCATCTGTGCTGATCAGCCGCTGTTGCACTAGCTGAGCCAACACGCCATCAAAGCGCTTTGCATCGTCGGGTTTTTGTGGACGCACACGGCTCAATTTGACGCGTCGTCGGGTGCCAGACTGCGCATCGCTGCCAAGCGCCACCAAGCGCACCAGCAGATGGCGTGCGGTGCGTTGCTCTGCCGGACTCAAGCTTCGAATCAAGATGTCGGCGCGACCGGTCAGAGCACCCGAGACACCACCGATGGCGTCGTAAGCAGCTTGGGTCAGCGTGTTGTTGACGCGGCGCTGCCACAGCAAGTCCAAGGTGTACTGCAAGATGGGCAGACCGCCCGGCTCTTCGCCCAGATCGTGCAGCATGCGATTTGCAAGGCCGGTCTCTAGGCTGATGCCGCAGCGCAGGGCCGGCTCGCTGATCACGCGCTCCAGTGATCCGCGCATCATCTGGCTTAGAAAGACGCGGTGGACTTCGTCATAGACCACGCGATCCATGCACAGCCCATTGTCGTCGAGCTGCAGCTCTCCACAGCGACCGATGAAGTCGACGCGCAGCGTGGCGATGACCGCAAGGGGGGCACCCGTCGCAGCGGACGATTGCCACAAGCGCTTGGCAAACTCGCTGCGTTCACTGGGGGACTCGCAGTGCGTGAAGATCTCTTCCAGCTGATCCACCACCAAGAAACAGGGACGGTCTTGGCTGCGCAGGGACAGCTGCTGATCCAGCGCTTGCAGCGGCGCAGAGCCCGGACGCATTCGCAAGATCTGGGGCGCTGGCTGGCTGGACTGCAGCTGTGGAATGACGCCGGCCATGACCAGTGACGACTTGCCCGTTCCAGATGCGCCCGCGACGATCAGGAAGCGCGGTCGGCCTCGATCAGTCAGCGTTCGCAGATCGGCGAGCACTTCTTCGATGTCGTTTTCGCGGCCCGCAAAGAATCCGCGCTGTTCCTGCTGGAAGGGCAGAAGTCCGCGGTAGGGTCGCATGACCAAGGGCCGCGTGTCGGCCTGATCGCTTTCGTGTGCAAACAGCTGCAGGCTGACCCAGTCCAGGCGATTGGCGTCGGTGGCTAGCGTCGACCGAGCGGCCATCACCGAGTCTTCCATGCTGCGCGAGTCGGCGATCAGCGCGTGGTACAGCGTGCGCGACAGCGTGATCGCGCCGGCCACGGACAGCGGATAGCGCGACGCAAGAACGCTGGCGAACCCCGCGCGGTGCAGGTTCTGCGCCACGCTGCCCAGCTGGCTGGCGATGGCTCCGCTGTTGCCGCTGTCGCAGGCGCTTAGCACGACCAAGCGCACCATGCTGGCAAACGGTGCCAGGCACTGGCGCAGCTGAGCCGCGTCGACCACGACTTGATCATCGCCAGGCTGGTTGCCGTCCAGGCAAAGGCCAAAGCTGCCCGCCTGTTCCCCGCCGTGGCACAGAATGTTCAGGACCGAAACGAATCGTCCGCTGCGCTGTGCGTCGGCAAGCGCATCCGTGATGCGGGCCAGCGAGGTCTGCGCCAGCACGTCGTGATCGGGATCGAAGGGATAGCCAGCCGACTGCGCCGCTTGCGCAATCG
>JAYRFD010000865.1:0-6679 GCA_041908565.1 Polyangia bacterium
GACAAAGGCCACGCCATCGAAGCCCCCCTCACAGGCGGTCCTGACGGGTGTCCGTACGGCGCTGCAGGGATTGGAGGCTACCGCGACTGCACAGCTTGCCAGAGGGCTGCAGGGATCAAGAGGCACAGGCCACTCTGAGACGCCGCCCTGGCCTGATGCACCTCCCCCCATTTCGGCCCCGGTATCAAGCAGCCGACCACCCGCGATCGATGCCATGCTGAACCAACTGGCACGTATGCGGGATGAGGAGAACTTCCTGCAAGCCTTCCTGGCGAGTACAGGTCTGCAGACCAGAAAGCCTGCTGGAAACAAGGTGCCCAAAGTCCTGCTTCTGGGGCCGCATCGCGAGCAGGCCATTCATTTGGTGAGCCTACTCGGCCACCGGTTGCGAGACTTCCGAGTGCTGGCGGAGGATGCAAAACGCTTGCCCGAGACGGTCTGGTTGTCGTGCTCGCCGGTACCGTTGGTGCAGCCATGTCCTGCTCTCCCTGCAAGCTGGGACCAGGCGCTAAAGGCATGCCAGGACCGCGGCCTGGATCTAACCCTGGCGCCAGCGGATCATCTGCTGAGTCGTGCTGTTCCGTGGGAGCGGCTGCTGCCAGAGTTTGATTCGATCGTGGTGTTTCTTGATATGGAGCGCGTCAGTGCTGGCGTTGTCGATCGCGAGCGGGCACCGTATTTCGCGCCGATGGGCAAGAAAGAAATTGCGCAACGTGAATGTCTGGCCTGCCCCTACGGAGCCCTATTTGCAAAAGCGCTCCCATCGTTGCTCACCCAGGTGATGAAAGAGATGCGCGCTAACCAATTAACAACGAACGTCTTTCTATATGAAGATTACGATGCCAGATACACGGACTTTCTGCGAATTTTGCCGGAATTGTTGTCCGTGCAGGCAAATGTGGGAAACAGGTTTCCTCGTGGCGTACTTGATTTGTGGCTGGACCATGGAATGTCAATAGAATGGCCATTCACTGTAGAAGCCCTAAGTGGGATTAACATTGAACATGTGCGCGCTGCATTCGGCGAAAATTCTGTGAAAGAGAGGGGAAAGTAGCACATGGCACAATCGGCGTCTGAGCGGCTGATTTCCGAGTTTGTTGAGGTGTTTCTGAAAGAACTACGCGCGAAGTTAACACCAGCGCTTTTAGATGCGGTTGCCACAACCGTGAAAGCGAACGCCCAGCTTGGATCAAAGCAAATTGAAACGATCGGGGCGCTGACAAGCCAAATCGTGGCAGCGAACAACGCAACAGGCAGTGCGGAACGGCTCGTGTTGCAGGCAAGCGCCGCTCTTGACTCATTGATGCGAGCAGAAACAGAGCATCGCCAGTCCAGGGACGCGAATGCCGAACGCCTGGAGCTGTGCCGAGCGGCGCTAGCAACGCTCCCTGATGAGTTGAAGACGCGCATGAAGGAGACTGCGCAGCAGCTGACGGAGAATTTCCGGCAAAGCTGGCTCGACGAGATGAAGCAGGTCCACGAGAGCTGGCGCGTGCTACGGGCTGAGGTGACGCAGGAGCACGCTGCGGTCGTGCAAGGGAAGGCGGATCTTCTGGCCGCAAGGTCCGAGCTGGCGAATATCCGCTTGGAGCTTAGCCAGTCTAGACAAGAGCTACAGGCAATGGCGCAGCTGTCGAGAGAGATCGCTACAAGCCTGCAACGGGGAACAAAGCGGCTCGCAGTGCAGCGAGAACTGCAACGTGCCCAAAAGGCGCTCCTGGCAGCGGAAGGCTTGCAGGGGAAGCGACCCAAGCGGCGAGCTTCAATCGATAGGGCACCAACAACCTCGGGCCCCACGAAGGACAAGTAGCCAACGGAGTGCGGCGGTCAGGATCGCTGAGCACGCCGGGCACGGCTCCCAGTTGGCTGAGTAGTGGCCATTGGTGAGAGTGGCTCAGAGTGGTTGCGCAAACGGCTGTACCAGTCCGCCTGCGCGAATTGCACGACGCGATGGATCGAGCGGGGCTGGATGCCTATGGCTGGTCGGAGCTGACGGCAGGGTGTCAATTCCTGCTGGACGACGACGACCCCGAAGGCGAGGGCGAAGAAGAGTCCGGCCGCCCGCGCCCAGCCCCGCGAACTCCTCCGCTCCGGATAAGGGGGGACAGGGGAGCTTGTTCTGATCGGGGCCTAATCCCCGTCGGCGGCGGGCGGCGGTGTCGCAGCCGATACGGTGACGCGATCCCAGACCGCCGACTTGAACCAGGCTGGCATGGCGTCGGTCCTTAGCTCCAGCAGCGAGCCGTTCGTCACCTCGGCAACAAACAGGTGCGCGTGGTTCGAGTTGTCGAACAGATACGCACGATGCGCACAGCGAATCGCATCCCACAGCAGGGACAGCGACGCGGCATAGCGGCTGTGGATCTTGTCCTCGGGCACGGGGTGGCCACCGCGGCGGACCCGGGCCGCCACGCGCGACACGTTGATAATCGGGTCTTCCGTCGCGACGTAATACAGATAGGTGCGATAGCCAAGCTGCTGCGCGCGACACAGCAGCGACACCTTGTCGGGCGACGACATGACCGTTTCAAACGTGAAGGACCGACGCTGCGCCAGCAGCTTTTGGCGCAGAAAGTCCGCCAACACCGCCGCGAAATAGGAATTCACCGCCACGCTGCCAAAGTTCAGCACTCCGTCGGTCCAGCGCAGCAGGCGAGCCTGATCCAAAAGGCCAGCCTTGGCCAGGAGCGGCGAGGACGATAGGAACGCGGTTAGCTCATCCTCTGTCGCTGCGACCGAAAAAGTGCGCGGATCGAAAGACCCACGCTGGCGAATCTCACGCTCGATGTCGTCGGGGTTGATGTAGACGCCCAATAGCTCGGGGGGCAGCACCGACTTGATGGTGCTTTTGCCGGAGCCATTCGGGCCGGCAAACATGCGCAGGCGGGGAACCGCGCTCATCGGATGCGCAGCTTGCGGCCGGGCTCGACCGGCGTGGGGGCGGCGATCTGCTTCACCAAGCGGCGCGTGCCGTCGGGAAAAATCTCATAGATCCCGCCCTGCTCGGTCTCTAGCACGCTGTCGCCGGCGGCCAGGGTCTGCAGGTAGGCCACCGTCACCGCGGACCGCGACAGCGCAGGGATCTGCTCTTCCAGATGCAGCATCACTTTCTCGGGATCAGACATGCGAACACCTGGGCCGAGAATGGGGCGAAACGTCCGGCGGATCAACGGTCGTGATCGGCGGCGGGGCGACTGCGCGCTGGGTAGGATGGCGGCTCGTGAATCGTAGGTATCCGTATCGGCGAATCTCTGTTATGTCTGCCCATCATGACCGCTCCAACAAGCTCGGTGGACGTGCGGGGGGTACTGGTCGATGCGCTGTCCCTGGACCTCGTGGGTCCGGGGGAAGGCCACGCGCTTTCGGCAGAGCAGCTTTGGGAAGGTGAGCAGCCGTCGCGCTTTTATCTGACGGGGTTTCTGGTGCCGACCAAGGCGCCCGAGTCGCAGCGCTTTGATCCGACGTCGATGGAGGGCATCGGGGCGCCGGTGGCGGGGGATGATGGCAGCGGGGCCAGCGACGATGACGTGACCCCGGACAGCACACCGGCGCGACGAGTGTTTCTGCCCAGCTCGCTGGGGGTCAGCGTGCTTTTGCCGGCCGATGCGGCGACGCTGGGTGTCGAGGTGCAGTGGGGGGACTATCGCAAGATCGCGATCACTGCGCCTTCGGGGGAACGCAAGGTGTGGCAGCGCGAGGCGCGCAAGGAGGCGCTGCCCGTCGACCTGCGGACGGTGGCGGGGCAGGTGCGCCCGCACTACATGCCTGTGCCGGACAGTCGCGGCGTGCAGCTTTGTGTGACCTCGCGCCCGGTCAGCCCGCGGGTCGGACTGCCGCCTGGGACGCGTGCGCTGTCGCTGTTTGTCGTCAACGAGCGCGACCCCAACGAATTCGAGCGCGCGGAAGAGGCGAACCTGTTCCAAGTCGAGCTACGCCTGCGGCTGCCGGGGGCGAGCAGCGGCTTTGTGCCGCGCCCGAACCTGCGCGGACTGCACCACGAAGACGCCGACGAGCGCATCGCCGATCTGCAGTACCGCGATGACTGCGAGTTTGCGGTCGGGCACGGGGTGGCGACGCATGCGCCGGCCGAAGGCGGACGCTGCTATGCCGTGCAGACGACGTGGATTCCCTGGGCCGAAGTGCAGCGCGTCGAGCCGGCATCGATGAAAGACGTCACGCTGCGCATGGAAGACCTGGGCGCAGCCACCAGCGTCCAGCAGGTGCAGGCCATGCTGGCGGGGCTTTGCGATCAATACACCGCCTGGATCAATGAGCAGCGTCGGCAGATTCCGCGCGAGCGCCGACGGGCCGAGGTTGCCAACGATCTGCTGGACCGCTGCAAGCTGGCCTGCAACCGCATCGCGGCTGGCATCGCGGCGTTGTCGCTGCCGCAGGTGCTGGACGCCTTCTGCATCGCCAACCGCGCGATGGCCCGCGCCGCTCGCATGCGTGCCGCCCAGACTCAGCACTGCGCTCCCAGCGCGGTGGCTCCGCCGACGTGGCGACCATTTCAGCTGGCATTTCTGCTGATGAACCTGCGCGGCCTGGCCGACCCGCACGACGCCGATCGCCAGACGTTAGATCTGCTGTTCTTTCCGACGGGCGGCGGCAAGACCGAAGCGTATCTGGGTCTGGCGGCGTTTACGATTTCGCTGCGGCGGCTGCGTGATCCGTCGATTGGCTCGGCCGGGGTCAGCGTGCTGATGCGCTACACGCTACGGCTGCTGACGCTGGATCAGCTGGGTCGAGCCGCGGGCCTGATCTGCGCGCTGGAGCTGGAACGACAAGCGCAGCCGGCCCGCCTGGGCACATGGCCGCTGGAGATTGGCCTGTGGGTCGGTCGCAAAGCGACGCCCAACCGCATCGGCAAGCGCGGCGAGGCAGACAGCCAGTCGGCGCGGGCCCGCACGCTGGCATTCAAGAGCCGCAGCCACAGCCAGCCGTCGCCGATTCCGCTGGAGAACTGTCCGTGGTGTGGCCACAAGTTTGAGACGAGCTCGTTCCATCTGTGGCCGAACGACGACCATCCAATCGATCTGCGCATCATCTGCGCCAATGACGCCTGTGACTTCACCCGCGATCGGCAGCTGCCCATTGTCGCCGTCGATGAACCGCTATATCGCCGCTTGCCCTGCTTTGTCATCGCAACCGTCGACAAGCTGGCGTCGCTGCCATGGCTGGCGACACCGGGCAAGCTGTTCGGCAAGGTCGAACGGAAGGACGATGCAGGCTTTTACGGTCCCGGCGAAAAGGGCGGCGATACCAAGCTGCGGTCGCTGCCACCGCCCGATCTGATCATCCAAGACGAACTGCACCTGATCAGCGGCCCCCTGGGCACGATGGTCGGCTTGTACGAGACCGCAGTGGAAGCGCTGTGTACGCGGCAGGTCGATGGCAAGCAAGTGCTGCCAAAGATCGTTGCATCGACGGCGACGGTGCGACGAGCCGAAGCGCAGGTCCGCGCGCTGTTTGGTCGCACGCAGGTCGATGTCTTTCCGCCGCCAGGGCCGGATCGCCGCAGCTCGTTCTTTGCGCATACCGTCGATGCTGCGCAGCGGCCGCCGCGACTGTATGTGGGCGTGGCAGCGCAGGGCCGCAGCATGAAGGTCGTGCTGATGCGGACCTATCTGGCCCTGCTGGCAGCGGCGAAGAAGCAGTACGAGGCCGCAGGGGGACGGGAAAACCGGAACAACCCGGCCGACCCGTACATGACGCTGCTGGGCTACTTCAACTCCCTTCGTGAGCTAGGCGGCAGCCGGCGTCTGGTCGAAGACGAAGTCCGCAGCCGCCTGCAGGGCTATTCGCGTCGTCGCCGCGTCAACGAGCCCGCCGCGCCATTTGCCGACCGCCTGATTACTTATGACCCGCTGGAGCTGACCTCGCGCGTGGATACGCACCTGGTCGCCGATGCTAAGCGCCGCTTGGAGCTGCCGTTTTACGCCGATCGTCCGGTCGATGTCGCGCTGGCGACGAACATGATCTCAGTCGGTTTGGACATCACTCGCCTGGGACTTTTGGTCGTGCTGGGCCAGCCCAAGACCAGCGCCGAGTACATCCAGGCAACCAGCCGCGTCGGACGTGATGCCGAAAAGCCAGGCCTGGTGGTCACGCTGTTGAACATGCACCGACCGCGCGATCGGTCGCACTACGAGCGCTTTGCGGCGTATCACGCGACGTTCTATCGCAGCGTCGAAGCGACCAGCGTGACGCCGTTTGCTCCGCGCGCTATCGACCGCGGGCTGGCCGCGATCACCGTCGCGCTGGCCCGCCATGGTGAGCCCGCGCTGACCCCACCAGCCCGCGCCATTGAGCTACCTCTTCACCGCCGTAAGCTGGACTTTGTGCGCGACGCCATCGCGGCGCGAGCCCGCATCCATCGCAAGGACTTAAGCGGCAGCGAGTGCGATGAGCTGGTGTCGCGGACGCTGGCCCGCGTCGACGATCTGCTAGATGCCTGGGAAGGCATCGCCCGCGAAGCCGAAAGCCAGAGCGGACTGCAGTACTGGTCAGAGGTGCCCGGCAAGCAGGCGCTGTTGCATACGCCGCTCGATTCGGACTTGAAAAACAGCGCGCCGCGCTCGCCGCTGCGCAAGTTCCGGGCCCAGTGGTCGCTGCGCGATGTCGAAGCCGAGGTACCGGTCCTGCTCAAGCGTCTGGACGGAGGAACCGTACGATGAGC
>JAYRFD010000866.1:0-7259 GCA_041908565.1 Polyangia bacterium
CGAGCCATCGCTGGTGGCCGTGTAGTATTCGACCGAAGGGGGTAAGGCGCCGGGAGGCAGCAGGTCGCTGGCCGTTTGGCCTTGCAGCAGCAGCACCCGGGCCACGTTCACGTCGTCTTGGGCAACCACGATCACGGGCACGTCGGCGGACCACACACCAGCAAGTTCTATCCCGACGAAGTGACGCAGCTTGAAGCGCAGCTGACGTGGGACCAACGCGGGCGCTTGCAGGGGCTGTTTTCCGACGCACTCCTGGCCGTCGCGGCGCCGTGCGGAGCGCTTCTGTGTCACGGCTCGCCGGACCCCACGCTGCGCGACCTGCGACAGCTAGACACCCTGCCGCTTGTGCTGGCCGACCAGACCGCGGAACAGCGACGGCTGCTGCAGACCCTTTTGTGCAGCTATGGCCAGTCGGACGACGTGTCACGACAGATGCTGGCCTGCGTATCGTCGGCGCTGGGCCACGATCTGCGCATCGTCATCCACGGCCACGATCGCGATGAAGCGGGCTTCTTCATCGAAGGCGAACACCAGCTTTGCCCGGTGATCTTCGGTGCGCCGCGCGCGCACAAGCGCTGGGTTCGCTTGGATCTGTCGGCTCGCTATCCAAGCGCCCGCGCCCTGCGCGACGGCATCGAGATCCTGCGACTGCACGACTCGCCCAACGAATCACCAAAGAACGGACCGCCAATACCTGATTGCCAATAACCGATTCCCAAGAGCCGATATCGAACCCCCGCAGACTCCCGCCGCCGCACAGGCGGCTGGGCACTTACCACCGACGGGCCGATCGGCCCTCCGGGGCCTTGTGATTCTTCTGCTTGAGTTGATTTTTCTGATCTGCAGGGCGGGTGACTCGGGCACTCTTTTTCCATGTCGATGCACGAACACCCCACGGCCAAGTACCCCGTCGCGCAGCGCGTGCACACGCAGGTGCTGGAATGGGCGGAAGAGCTTTCGGCGTACCTGGGTCGGTCGCCCGATGCGATCCGCAGCCACGGCCTGTCGGCCCGCGACTTTCCCGGCGAAGGCGACCTGCACATTGTGCTGATGGACGGATCGACGGTGCGCTTTCGCTATGCGTTTCACGTGGTCCGCGAAAGCGAACAGGCGCTGGCCGTGTTCACCGAGCACTGCGGCTACCACGTCTTCCCACTGCATGATGCGCGCGTGTCGCGTCTTCATGAACGATCGCTGTATCCGTCCGCTGAATAGAATCCTCGACGGAAAACCAGCGCGCTGGGCCACGCTGGGCAATGTGCGGGCGGGCGCCCGTTTTGTCCGCCCGCCAAGCCGCGAACTGTTGCAGAATGGAGCGGACGTATGTCCAGGTTCTGGCACAGTCGCTGGCAGGCTCGACCGCGGCGGTGGGATCGACCCGCCGTTTCGCGCAAGATCGCGCCCGCAAAGGCGCCGGGTTCGACGTATGCGACCGTCGGCAGTGGCATCGGTATCGGCCTGATCCTGCTTTCCGCTTGCGGCGCCACCGAAAGCCTGCCGTCGACGCTGTCGTCGGCCACGGCTGCCAGCGCTGCATCGGCTGCCGGCCTGGATGCGCCGCACGTCGCGCTGCCGCCTTTGGCTCCGCTTGCGGGTGATCGCCTGCAGTACCGCTTCTGCGATCACGCCGGGGAAGCCGTGCTGGATCTGCGCGATCCGACGGTCGTCGATCGCAGCGAGCGCGCACCCGACCGAGCGAGCGAATCCGCCGCCAAGACGCCGACCAGCCTGCGCGATCGCTTCTTGGCCTTTGACTCGCCCTACAAAATGGTCAGCCCGTACAGCGGCTTGCGCGGCGATCTGGCCCTGCGCGTCATCGAAGTCGCGGTGGCCGAGCCGACCGTCGAAAAGTACCCGCGCCCCGCCGAGACACAGACGGCAACTGGCGAATCGGCGCCGCGCTTCGACCCGGTGTGGAATCGCTATCGCGGCGTCTATGAGTCCAAGGTCGCGCTGTTTGCGCCGGCTCCGTCTTGTTATCGCTACCGCGTGGCCCTGCCCAAGCGACCGCTTCTGACCTGGCACTACGCCGCGATTCCGCCCCAGCGCGGCAGCGATGCGCGGGCCCTGCCGAGTGAATTTAGCGTCCGCGTCGACGGACAGACGCTGTGGAGCGCCCAAGTCGGCAAGGGCAAGCCAGGCGGCAACCCCGCAAACGGCAACCCCGCAAACGGCAACCCACCAAACGCCAACCCACCACACGCCAACCCACCAAACGCCAACCCACCAAACGGCAGCCCCAGCATGGGACCGCCGGGACACTGGCTGTCTGCACGGGTAGAGCTTCCCGCCTCCGCCCAAGCGGGCGGCGCGGGTGCCAGCGCGCAGCACGAAGTCGCGTTCTGCACCGTCGCGGTAAGGCCCGACGCCAGCAAGCCCGACGCCGCCAAGCCCAGCTCCGACGGAGCATCCGCCGCGGAAAACAAGAGCGAGCCGAGTGCTCCCGTCCTTGGCAGCGCCGTCTGGGGCAGTCCCGAGCTGTGGTCGCAAGACGAAGGCGCCGCCGGGCCCAACGTGCTTCTGGTTCTGATCGACACGCTGCGCGCCGATGCCATGTCGGCCATGCCACGCTTGTCGCAGCACGCGCAGCAGGGCGTCGCGTTTTCGCAAGCCATCACCGCTGCGACGTGGACTCGCCCGTCGCTGCTGGGCCTTCTGGGGGGAGAGCTAGCCACCGCTGTCGGCCAGAGCGCCGAAGAGATGATTCCCACCGATCGCGAGCGCAAGCGCTTCTATGCCCTGGACCGCCGCCTGCTGCCGCGCGCGCTGCGCGATGCCGGGTACAAAGTGGCATCGATCGGCAACAACTTCTTCCTTCTGGGCTATCCGCAGATCGGCCTGAGCCTGGGCTTCGATGAGGTCGCCGATGTGCGCCACCCCGTCGAAGACACGCCCGCGATCAGCCGCGCCGCCATCGCCTTTCTGCAAGAACAGGCCGCGCGCGGGCGATCGTTTTTTCTGCAGCTTCACTACGACGCGCCGCACTGGCCGTACACGCCACCGGCCGAGCACCTAAAGGGCATCACCGACGCGCAGGTCGCGCAGATCATGGGGCTTCCCGAAGGCGAACGGCAAAACGCACGGCTGGACAGCATGGCGCGTGCGTACCTGGGGGAAGCGGCGTACGCCGATGCGCAGCTTGGACGCGTCTTGGACGAGCTGGATCGCCTGGGCCTGCGCGAGCGCACGCTGGTCATCGTCGTCGGCGACCACGGCGAGATCTTCGATCCGAAGCACAATCACTATGTCCCGTCGCTGAAACAGCCGACCCTGTATCACCACGGCTGGTCGGCCTATGACGAAATCCTGCGCGTGCCGCTGGTCCTGAGCATGCCCAAGCGTCTGCCGCAGGGCACCACGGTGGCTGCGCAGGTGCGCTTGACCGACGTTGCTCCGACAGTGCTGGAGCTTCTGGGCCTGGGCACCTGGCGCGCCATCCTGCCGTCCGGTCTGCGCGGCGATGGGCAGAGCCTGCTGCCGCTGATCTTCCCCAGTTCCGTCGCGCGCAAGGGCGGCCCACGCGGGAAGACGACGACGGGCAGCCCGCCCGGTCTTGAGCGCTTCGAAGACGAAGATCAAGGCCGTCCCGCCTATGCCGAAGGGCAGAACATTCGCGCGCTGCGCCATGCCGGTTTTCTGTACCTGCGACGCGGTGATGCGCGCCTGCAAAAAGCCCAGGGCAACGACGGGGTCGGCCCCATGCTGCGCGTCGCGGAAGAGCTTTACGACCTGACCACCGATCCCTTCCAGCACACCGACCTTCTGGCGCCCTTTGCAGCAAACGCCAAGGGCCGCGATGCCACATCAAGCAAGGGTGGATCGACGCCGGCTGGTAGCGATCCCATGGCCGATCCGCGGCTGGCGCCGATCTTGGCTCGTCTTCGCGACGAGTTTGCGCGGCACACGCCGCAGACTCCTGAACAGGGCCTGCCCTTGGTTCACTTGATGCTGGCGCCCGACGCGCGGGCCAGCCACTTGCTGACGGGAACCTTGGTGTCCAGCGATGCTGGACTGGCCGTGCAAGGCGTGCGCAACGGGGAAGTGGTGCCGCGCGGTCCCGGCCGCATCGACATCAAGCTGCGCCCCGGTGGCGTCGTCGATGTGCTGGTGGATCCCAGCGCCCGCATCGAGCTTGTGCTGTCGCGCGACGGCCTAAGCCTGGCATCGCGCGAGCTTCTGCTGGGTCCGTTTTCGCTGCCGCTGCTGCCGACGGTGCCCGGACCTTCTGAGGCCAAGCCGAGCACCGCAGGCGATGCGACACCGGTGCCCATCGTGCTGGAAGGGCCGCTTCTGGATCGCTTGAGCAGCACGTATGCGCCTGTTCCCGGCGAGCGCGGCGAGGTGCTGTTGTGGCGCGACCAGACGGCTCCCGGCGTTGCGGCGGCCAGCACCAGCACTGCCCAGACCCCAGGCAAAGCGGGGTCGGCCAGCGAGGTCGAGACGCTGATGCGCGACTGGGGCTATGCGCGCCCCGCGTCGGCTCCGACAAGCCCCTCCCCTACCCCGGCACCTGCACCCGCCAGTCCCACCAGCCGTCCGTCCGACGGCGGTCTGTAACGAGAGCGCCCAAGCGCTCTGGCGAGCGGTCCAGTAACCGTTCTGGCAACGGTTCTGGCGACCGTAGTGGTGACCGTTCTGAAGACCGCCCCACCAGGCGCCCCACCGACCGAGCGCATCGCACGTGCAGATCGAAGGCCCCATGGAAGGCGGGATTGCGATAAGAACGGCGCATGAAAGTCGCACCGTGGTTGCGCTGCACCCTGTTCTTCGCGCTGTTCTGGTCCGCCTGCGAGGGCGCCGGCAACGGCCCTGGTCCCGATCCTCTCAGCGACGGAGGAAGTCGAGTCGATCAAGGCGAGACGCCGCCGCCGCCCGAAGCCTGCATGGCCCGCCCGATGCCGACGGGCGACGATGCCAAGTGCAGCGTCAGCGTGACCTATGTCCCGCCGCGCGCCGTGGGTCAGGTCGCCATCGCCGGTGAGTGGAACGGCTGGGCGCAGCAGCCGATGGGCCCGCCGGACGTCGACGGTCGATACCGCACGACGCTGCGCCTGGCGCCGGGGGTCTATGGCTACAAAGTCGTGCTGGATGGCAGCGACTGGCGTCTGCACGACGGAAATCCCTATCGCAAGTACGTAAGCGGCGTCGAAAACTCGGGCCTGCGCGTGCCGGACTGTGGCAAGCCGCAGCTACAGATCGCGCCGCTTTCGCTGCAGGTCAGCCGGCCCGCCACTGGATCCAGCGGCCGCGGCGTATTCAAGGTGCGCATCCAGACCGTTGCCGCCAACGGACAGAGCGCCGCGATCTGCAGCGTGCGCAGCGGCCTTCGCCGGCCCGAGACCGTCTACACCACCGACACTGCCCTGCCGCCTTTGGCTCCTTCTGAGATCACGCTGGCCGCCGATCGCCACAGCTTCGACGTTCAGCTGAACAACCTGCCCGATGGCAAGTACACGCTGCGTCTTTCTGCGACGGTGGGTGGCCTGCCCAGCGAGCCGTTGCTGCTGCCGTTTTGGATCGAAGCCGAGCACTTTCAGCTCTCGGATACGCCGCTTTACATGGCCGTCACCGATCGCTTTTCTGACGGCGATGCCACGAACAACAAGCCGGTGGCCGGCGTCACCGCGGCCGCCAACTTTGCAGGCGGCGATCTGGCGGGTGTGACGCAGAAGATCGAAGCCGGCTACTTCGATGGTCTGGGCGTGCGCGCCCTGTGGCTGACGCCGTTTTATACGCAGCCCGACACATCACACAAAGATCAGGGCGGCAAGCACGACGTCGCTGGCTATCACGGGTACTGGCCCGTGCGCGCGCGCCAGGTCGATCCGCGCTTGGGTGGCAAGGCCGCGCTGCATCGCCTGGTCGAAGCCGCGCACCGCCACGGCATCCGCGTGCTGATGGACGCCGTGCTGAACCACGTGCACGAAGGTCACGAGTACTTCACCGATGCCAAAAAGCGCGACTGGTTTCGCACCGGCTGCATCTGCGGCACTGCCGGCTGCGACTGGACCGAAAAGCGCTTGGAGTGCCTGTTTTCGCGCTTCATGCCCGACATCGACTGGACGATCACCGCCGCGTCGGAACAGTTCATCGCCGACACGCTGTGGTGGCTGGAAGAGTTCGATCTGGACGGCCTGCGCATCGACGCCGTCAAGCACGTCGAAGACCTGGCGGTCTTCAACCTGGGCGCGCGAATTCGCGAGCGCTTCGAAGGCGCCGGCACTCGTTACCCATTAATCGGCGAGACCGCCATGGGCTGGAACGAGGGCACGGTCAACGACAACCGCGAAAACTACGACACCATCAAGCGGTATATGGGAGGCGTCGCTCTCGACGGGCAGTTCGACTTTGTCTGGTATCACGGGGTCAGCTACCGCGTGTTCGCATACGAAGACAAGCGCTTCCTGCACCTGGATTACTGGACGCACGCCAGCCTGGATCAGTTCGGCGCCGCCGACATGGTCACGTACCTGGGCAGCCACGACACCAGTCGCTTCATCACGCAAGCCACCTATCGCGATGCCAGCGGACCGTGGGCGCGCGACATCGCGTATCGCAAGTGGGCGGAAGACGGCCTGCCGCAGCCTCCCCCCGACGACGAACCGTATCAGCGGCTATGGCTGGGCATGGTGTCGCTTCTGACCCTGCCCAAGACGCCGCTTGTGTACTACGGCGATGAATACGGCGAGCCCGGCGGCGGCGATCCCGACAACCGTCACCCCATGCGCTTTGATGCCGCGCTGTCGAATCGCGAACGGCAGCAGATCGCATCGATGCGGGCTGTGCTGAAGGCTCGGTCGACGATTCGTGGGCTGCGGCGCGGCGACTACAAGACGGTGCTGCTGGGTGAAGACGTCTATGCCTTTGCGCGCCTAGATCCCGATCCCAAGCAGGTGGCGCTGGTCCTTGTGAACCGTCTGCGCAGTGCCCAGACGCCGGTGGTGCCGCTGCCGCCAGAGCTTGGCTGGAAGTCGGGCACCAAGCTGCGCGATGCGCTGGGTGGCCCCGGCTACACCGTCAGTGGCACCGTGCTGAACATCACGGTGCCGGCTCGATCTGCCACGATCTTGGCCCCGGAATAAGAACGCGCATTTCAGCCCGATCGCGAAGCAGCCAACGCGGAAGCACACAGATCACCGACGGGCCATCTGCGATCATCGCGGTGTCTACGATTCGGATCGGCGCGATGGAACGGCGTAGGCTTCGGGGCGCGCGTCGCGGCGCAGATCCCAGCCCGATGGGTCGGCGGTCTGCAAGGA
>JAYRFD010000867.1:0-11514 GCA_041908565.1 Polyangia bacterium
CGTGCGCGGCCAGCGTTTGCCCCGCTTGCCCCAAGGAAAGACCAATCTGCAACAGCAGATCGGTGCTCGGGTGACTGCGATAGCTTCGTCGCAGCCCATCCAGATCGTTGCTTGTACCGGTGGTGGCTGCGGGTTCGCTGGATGCCTTGTTCTTGTCTTGAACGCTGGCCTTGCCCTTGGCTTGTGCGACCGCCGTCGCCATGGACAAAAGCGCGATCAGAACCAAACGGACGCAGCGCGGAACAAGCCACATGCGCCGCGCGGTAGCCGGTATCGATCGTTGAAGGCAACCACCGACAGCCCGACGCCAAGGGCGCATGAAACGCAAATGGAGCGCCGAACGCACAAGACGAGCCACGCGACCTCGACGGCTTGGCGGACGCGGCTTATTCATCGCCGGGACACTCCCCGGCCAGCACGGTGGTGCCCGGTCGTACGGTGACCTCGGTCTTTTTGCCGCTGACCACGACTTCATGTTTGCCGGCGGTCATCCAGATCGTGACTTCGACGCACTTGCGACCCTTCTGCTGCGGCACCAGCACCCGACCGACGCGGGGCAGCAGGCGCTTCAATGCCGCCTCGGCTTCGACGGAAAAGTCGATGCGCCCGATGACTTCGCCGCTTCCCTTGGTGGCTTGCTGGTACTGCGCAACCGCATCGCCCCAGCGTTCATCCGCTTCGTAGACGCTGCCCAACAAGTACGCCGCTTCGGTTTGGATGGCGCGACACGGCGACGCTAGCTCTCCGTTCACGGCACAGCCGGCGCGCGCCTTTTCCAGCAGCTTGACGCTGCGACGGCCGTCGCCTTTGGCCAGCGATTCACGAGCGGCTCGCACGCCTTGTTCAAACGGCGATTCCGGCACTTCCAACAGCAAGGATCCCCCGGCGGGAACTTCGACGGTCTGCTGCGTTGAAAGCGAGCGCACGCGATGCGGGCCAGCCGACAGCTTGATCGGTCGCACCGGCGTACGCTGCCAGGCCTGACCATCGATGCGAAACAGAGTCGGGTTGCCGGCCGACACGCTTAGCTCGCCGGGCAGGGCAGGCTCGGCGACGGCAGGCGTCGGTGGTGGAGCAGGACTTGGAGCTTCGCTGGGGCTGAAGGTGCGCGCGATCGCGGCGACCGCGGGCTTGGCGTGCGGCTTGTCGTGGCTAGGCGACTGATGCAAAAGCTGCGACAAAAGAGCCGCAGCGCGCGTGCGCACCATCGGCGATGGATCGCTGCTTAGGTGCGCCAAGATCGCCAGCTTGGGTCCCAGATCGCCGGCCACGCTGGCTTCTGCGACGATCTCGGCCGCCAGACGCCGTACGTACGGTTCGGTGTCGTGCGCGGCTTCGCTGAGCAAGGCCATGGCATCGCCGCTAGGCAAGCTGCCCGCGGTTTCGACCAAGGCCATGCGTTCTTCGATGGATGCGCTTTCGTGCAAGCGCTGCAGGCTGTCCTTCCCCGTCGGGGGATCGCCCAAGCTGCGCAGCGCGGCTTCGGCGTGGACCGACGTTGCGCCGCCTTGTTCCATGGCACCGCGCAATTCTGCAAGCCCGCGGCGATCTTTCAGTGCGGCCAAGCGAAGAGCGGCCGCCAAGCGCACGGCTTGCACTGGATCGGAAAGAAGCTCGCCCAGAACGGCTCGATCGTCGACGGTGGACTGTGCCAGAAGGACGCGCAGCAGCGGATCCGTCGAGCTGCGCTGCTGCCGCAGATCGTTCCAGCGCTCGGGTTCGCCAAGCAGCAAACGACCCGCATCGGCCGCCGCTTGTTGCGCTGCGTTGTCCGACTTGCTGAGCTTCAGCAGCCACTTGCGCACCGTCGCTGCGTTCGAGCCTCCCTGGCGATAGGCAGTTCGCGCGACCTGCATCACGGCCGACAGCGCGGCCTGTCGAACGTCGTGCTGTTCGCTGCGCAGCGCCGTTTCGATCAACCGCAGCGCTTCCTTGCTGCCGGATCGACTGATCACCTGCATGGCCCGCGCTCGCACTTGGCCTTTTTCGTCCTTCAGCGCCTGGCCCAGCAGGCTGAGCGCCTCGGCTTCGTCATTCCGTTCCAAAAGCGGAACCGCCGAGTGGCGCACCATCCAGTTGCTGTCGAGCAGACCGGCTCGCGCGTGCTGCAGATCGCTGTGCGTCCGCAGGTTGGGGGCCATCGCTGAGATCTGCAGGATGGCGCTGGCCGCCGCGATGCGCACGACCGTTGGTTGCGTGGCCTGCGCCCACTGCCACAGCGCCCGCAGGTCACTGCTGTCGCCGCTGTCTGAAAGGCCGGCAATGACCACGCTGCGCTCGTCGGGGCTTAGCGTGCTTGCCGCCAGCGACGTGCGCAGAAAGGGCAGCATACGTCGATCCAGCGGACTGGCCAGAAGTCGCGCGGCCTGCAGCTTCAGCCGGCCATTTCCCTGCGCAGTGTGCAGCAAGAAATCGACGCCCTCGGCATGACCCAGCTTTGCCAGGCGTTCTGCGCTGTTCAGCACACGGGCTGCGACCGCTGGATCCTTCGGCAGCGCGTCGGGACCGTTGGGCAGAATACTGCGCAGCTGATCGATGGCGCGCACGCTCCCAGCCCGAGCCAAGCAGGTCAGGGCATCCAGTTCCAGGTGTTCGGGCAGGCGCTTTTCCGACAGAAGCTGGGCCAGCTTGTTGGCGGCGGCCACGTGGCCGTGTTCGCACAGACGCACGGCGCTGCGCAGGGCCGTCTCGCCGGATTTGCCTTCGAAGCGCTGCGCGAAATAGTCGGTCCCGCGCGAATCACCGATGACCAACAAGGCCTGCGCCGCTGCTTCCGCCACCATCGGCACTTGCGCGCGGGCAAGCTGACTGGCCAGCACCGCCACGCCGGCTCGATCGCCTAGCTCGCCGATGGCAAGCAGCGCCGTGCTGCGTTCGCGATCCGATCCGGATCCTTGGGCAATCACGCTCAAGATCGGCAGGGCAATCGAGTCGTGACTGGCTCCAAGAGCGCACAGGGCCAGCAGGCGCACTTCTGCGTCGCTGTCGCGCAGGTCCTGCGAAAGCTGAGCAATGGCCCGCTGTCGAAATTGCAGCAGGTCCGCCACCGTCGGTGTCTGATCGCCGCCCCAGCGTCGCCAAAGCAGACCCAGCAACACCAGCAAAAGCAAGGCGGCGCCCCCTGCTGCAAGCGGACCGCGACGCGTGCGAAACCACGGTGGTGCGGGTGCTGGTGCTGCTGCTGGTTCTGGCGCTGCGATGGGTGCGGCGATGGGGCCGGTGGTCAGATTTGATCCCGAAACCCGCAGGCCGGGAATCTTCACCGTGACCAAGTTGCCGCGCTCGCCTAGCTGGTTTAGCTCTGTCACCAGCCCCGCTTCGACGACGGACAAGTCGACGAAGCGCTCGTCTGGCTTCTTGGCCAGAAGGCGCATGACGATGGCCGCCAAGCCCGGCGGGATGTCGTGCTGAGGGCGTAGCTCTTGCACCGGGCGCGGCTGATCCATCAGGTGCATGGCCATTAGCTCGGCCGCGGACTTGGATTCGTACGGTGCCCGCCCCGTCAGCATCTTGTACAAGATGCAGCCGATGGCGTACTGGTCGGTGCGCGCATCGACGCGCATGCCACGAATCTGTTCAGGCGCCATGTACCCAGGCGTTCCCAGCAGCGCCCCGACACGAGTCAGCGTCGCCAGATCAACGGGCTCATCGGCTTTCTTCGCGCCCGACGACGTCGCCAGATAGCTGGGCTCGGGCAGCGGCGGTGGAGTTCCATCCGGCCCGCCCGCCTTGGCTCGCTTGGCGATGCCAAAGTCGATGATCTTCACCAGATCCGACACGCCATCCTGCTCCAAAAGGAACACGTTGTCGGGCTTCAAATCGCGGTGGACGATGCCCTTTTGGTGGACGGCGGCGATGCCGCGGACAAGCTGCAAAGCGATGACGCAGGCGCGTGCGACATCCATGGGGCCTTGGCGAATCGCGTCGGTCAGCGTGCGCCCCTGCAGGAATTCCATGACCAGATACGAGCGCCCGTCGGGCAGCGATCCGAAGTCCAGCAGGTAGATGATGTTGGGATGCTGAACGCTCGACGCCAGCAGAGCTTCCTGCGCGAACCGTCGTCCGAACTGGCTGTCACCGTCGTTCTTGACCACCTTGATGGCAAGCTGGGTGCCCAAGGTCCTGTGGCGGGCGCGATAGACCGTGCCCATGCCGCCTTCGCTTAGCCGACCGATGATCTGGTACTTGTCGCCGATGACCTGGCCGTCTTGCATGCCGCTTGGCGGCTCTTTGGTCGACGGAGCATCGCCTTGGTCCGACGGCGGGTTCTTGGGCGCGGTCACCCGGTCGTTGATGCATACATGCGGTAGCGGGCCGGAAAGTGGCTCTCCGCAGGCGGCGCAGGCCGTGGCAGCCTCCCCATTTCTGTCACGATCGGACATGCCGAAAGGACCATCGTATCATCGCTTGCCGCCAGGCATTTTGCGTAGCTGGCGACCCATGAAAAATCGACGGTCACAGACATAGATGGGGCACGACGACACAGGGCCGCGTCGTGGGTGTAGGTCCCTTGCCATACCTTGAATGAATTAGAATATAAGACCGATTGATTTTTAATCAATCACACGTGGATTATTGCCTTGATATTCAATTAGCGGCGACTCAATCCGTGGCGAAGGGGGCGAAATCCATCGAGTTTTCGCGCCAACCTCTGTTCTTTTTGGGGTCAGCGCTGTCCTGGTTGCCCGCGTCCATGGCGCATGCTTCGCAGGGTCAGGCTGTCATCACGCGCCTGCCAACCCCTGCGGGTGTCGCTGGGGCTTGCGCTACGTCAGCGAGGCATCGAGCGTCTGGGCGCCGGCCTGGGAAAGCAGGCTGCGATACCAAGCGACGGCGCGTGCCGTGCGATCGCCCAGCGCCTTGGATCCCCAGACGATGGTCAGCGTGCGCGTCGTGTCGGCGTTGGTCTTGCTGCGCTGGGCGTCTTTGACGGCGTTGGCGCAGGGACCCTGCGCATCGGCCAGCACCAGAAGCCCTTCCAGGTCGATGGTCTGCCCCGACATGTTGAACACGTAGGTATCGCCGGCCTGGGCGATGCGAATCGACAGAGGGGCGGTGACTCGGTCCAGATCGACCACGCTGATCGGCAGGCCGCTGTGCAGCGACACTGCGTTGCAGGCATCGACGGCCAGGTTGATGCTGCCCAGCGAACCGTCGCCTGCCGCGCGCAGCAGATATTCCGACGCCGGCTTGCCGCGACCCGTCGGCTTGTACCCGCCGTGACGCAGCAGATCGCGCACCGCCGACCGCACCGCATCATCCGCCGAAAGCGGCGCCTTCCCGTCGAGCTTCAGCAGCCCGAGCAGCCAGTCGGGGCTTGGCAGTTGTCCCAGCGGACCCGGAAAAACGGTGACGAAGCCCTGCGCATCCAGCAGAGGATGCGCGGCGACAGCGACGGAGGGAACCGATGGAATCGATGAAGAGGGAAGGGCAAAAGACATGGCGTGGGTTCCAGAAGCGGGGCGCCGGGATGGCGGGAAGGCCGCAGGCTATCAGGAATTGGCGGACTCAGTCGCCGAAGCTGATGCCGATGGTGCGGGCGGTGCGAACTACCTCGCCATGCGGGTCGACGAACTTCATGGTGCTGCAGGCTTCGCGCAGGGACACGGGCACGACCTCGGCCCCGCGCAGCGCGGCCATGTAACCAAACTGCCCTTTGGCCAAAAGCTCGACGGCGGCGACGCCAAAGCGAGTGCTGAGCACGCGATCAAACGGCGAAGGCGATCCACCGCGCTGGGTGTGTCCAAGCACGGTCACGCGAACTTCCCGACGGGTGCGATCGGCGATGGCGTCTCCGATGATGTTGGCCACCGGCGTCTTGGTCGATCCCGACGGAGGAACGAGCCCCGACGGCAAGCGCACGCCTTCGGCCACCACGATGATCGAATAGCTTTTCTTGCGCGCATCGCGGTGAGTGATGAAGTCGCACAGGCGGTCGATGGAAAACGGGATCTCGGGCAGCAAGATGGCGTGTGCGCCGCCTGCGATGCCGGAATGCAGCGCGATCCAGCCAGCGTCGCGTCCCATGACTTCCAGCAGCATGATGCGGCGATGCGATTCGGCGGTGGTGTGCAGGCGATCGAGGGCTTCGGTCGCGACGTGCAAGGCCGTGTCAAAGCCAAACGTGCTATCGGTGGCTGCCAGATCGTTGTCGATGGTCTTGGGCACGCCGACCACCGGCAGGCCCTTTTCGTGTAGGCGCAGGCCGATGCGCTGCGTGCCGTCTCCACCGACGACAACCAGCGCATCCAGACCCAGCGCGCGAGAATTTTCGATCACACGATCCGACAGGTCGCGCACGGTCGTGACGCCGTTTTCTTCGACGCGGTACTCAAATGGGTTGCCGCGATTGGTGGTGCCCAAGATCGTTCCGCCGCGCGGCAAGATGTCGCGCACGTCGTCAAGGGACAGCCAGCGCGACTGCTCGGGATGCAGCAGACCTTCGAAGCCATCGCGGATGCCCAGCACGCGCCAGCCATGACAGCGGATGGCGCTGCGCACGACGGCGCGAATCACGGCGTTGAGTCCGGGGCAGTCGCCCCCTCCGGTGCTGATGCCAATGGTGCGCACGGCGTGAACTGACATGGCCGGTATCTTATCGCGCCGACGGCAGAATCGCAGAGGGATTGGCGCCGGTTGCAGAGCGCAGATCTTGCCGCCACAGCGCCACGATGTCGGCAGCAAGATATGCAGCCAAGGTCGCGTTGCCGCGGCCCGTCAGGTGATCGAGATCTTGAAACTGCTCGCTGGTCAGATCGACGGCACCGTCGTGCGATCGAAATGGCACACCGGCCAGCGCAAACCATGCGGCGATCTGCTGCGTCAGCGCCTGATAGCTCGGCGTCTGCGTGTAAGGGCCCATCAAGTGATGGTTCTGCGGCACTTGCTCGACCAGCACAGAAAGGCTGCGATGCTGGGCCAGCCAGGCGGCAAGCTCGACGGTTAGCTGCGCGTTGTAGGCCAGCGGGTCGTCGTTCGGAAGAAAGTCATAGCTGCTTGCGTACTGCGCGGCGGTAAGGCCCTTGGCAAACCACGGCTGGTTGGGATCCTTGGTCGTCGGGAACGCAGCAGCGCCTGGTCCGCGCAGCCGCTCGTGATGAACGCGCAGAGCATCGGGCAGACTGCTTTGCCCAGCGTACAGCGCTTCCGCCATTTTCCGTCGCTGCTGATAGGCGTACCAGACCCGGACCAGCCCGCTTGCCATCCACTGTTCCAAGACGGGCGCCGGACGCGGCAGGCCCAAGCGTCGACGCAGCGCATCGGCGCGGTTGGATCCGCCTAGAGCGTCGTCGGCAAGCTCCTCGAACACGCAGGGATACGTCGCAGTGGGTTGGCTGTGTCGGCGCGAAAAAAAGATGGGGTTCGTCGACAGAACGACCAGCAGGTTGGTAAGTCCCATTGGTTGCGCGGACAGGCGGCGATGCAGTCGGATGAGTGCTCCGTACTGATCGGCCGCATGCGAACCTCCCGCGCTTAGGTTGTGCACGCGAGCAGTCAGACCCAGCGCCTGCAGCCTCTCGGCCAGCGCATCGGCAAGCTGCTGCCCCGGCGGGTTGTTCACCGACGCAAAGACCGAATCCCCCAAAAGGACGATATCGACCGGCGGTCCGGCGCTGTCGCTGACATCGCCGAGAGCGCGCAGATCACTCAGTGCATCCAGCGCACCGTCGGCCATGCACGCATGCGATCGCAGGGGCTGGCGCAGCACGCGCGGATCCGGTGGCAGCGAAAGGCGCAGCGCTACGTCGAAAAGCAGCAGGAACAGCAGTGCAAACAGCCACGGTCGCAGCGACTGAAACGGTCGCAGACAGACCGCCCGCAGCGGGGAAGAGGGCAGGGGCGAAGCGGCGGCGGCGATCGAAACCGGTGGCGGGGGCGAAGACGAAGGCGAAGGCATGCGTGGGGGCGAAGGAGGGCAGGGCGCCGAGGGCTAGCTGGCCTTTTGCGGGCGGTTTTCCGGCGGCTCAAGCTGCCAGGGATCTTCCAGGTAGCTGCGCACCACCTTGGCCAGCACACCCAGTTGAGCTCCGTCGACGAAGCGGTGGTCGACGGTGGCCGTGATGGTCAGCTGCGATCGGATGACCACTTGCCCATTTTCGACGCGCGGCTGGTCGCGCACCGCACCCACCAAGATGTAAAGCGGCACGCGAGCAAACGGAGTCGGCGGCACATAGCCTTCGTCCAGCCCGAACATGCCGACGCTGGTGACGATGCGGGAACCGAACGGGAAGGGCTCGACGCCCAGCGCCTTGATGGTCAGGCCCAGGCCACCGGCCAGAAAGCCGGTCAGTGCGACCAAGCGCTTGAGCGCCCACATCGGCATGGACTTGATGGCGCCTTTGCTTTTTTCAAAGTCCGAGTCTTTGCCGTCGCGCAGGCGACCGACTCGCTCGCGAAGCTCGCGCGCGATGTCCGATACGCCCTTCTGATCGACCTGGCAGACCTTGGCCTTGGCCAAGTCCTGGCCGTTTTCCAGAGCGACCAGAAATGCCATATCCACCGTCGGAAAGGGAATGTAACGACCCATGACCACGCGGCCATTTAGGGTGGGGGCTTGGGCCAGCGCCATGCTGACCGCCTTGCCCACCAAGTGCGTGACCGTGACGTGCTCGCCGGTGCGCTGCCGCAGGAAGTCCAGGTAGGCCAGTGCCTGGGTCGCATCGACGGACAGCTTGCCGTAGATGTTGCCCTCTTGTGGCGCGCTCCAGGTGGCGATGGCCAGCTTGCGCCGCGTGCTCATCTTGTAGCTCGACATCCCCGATCCTCCATGCTGTGGCCCGTTTCGCGGTGTCCTGCGATGGCTGCGACTGCGATCGAATTTAGGCCTGTGCCCTGCCGCAGACGACCGCCAGATCTGCGACACCGCCGTCGCCACGCCAGCTTACGAGATCCCGCCTTCTGTGTCGTCATCGTTCTGCATATGATGACCCCATGGCGAACCAACGACGGACATTCCTGTGCATTGGGGCGGCTTTGCTGCTGGGCATTTTCGCTGGCAACAGCGCGGCGCGCGCCGACATCACGCGCTGGTCCAGCGGAGACTGCAAAGCGATTGCATCTGGCGACCACAGCTACTGCACCACCGAAGAGTGCAAGGGCGTCGTCCGCCGCGATGCCAGCTACTGCAGCAGCAACGACTGCAAGGGCTGGGCGCGCATGGATTACAGCTACTGCGACTCGGCGGATTGCAAAGGAATTGCAAGAAAGGACAAGAGCTACTGCCAGACCAACTTCTGCAAGGCGATTGCCAGCGGCGACGCCAGCTATTGCGATGACAACGTCTGCAAGGCCATCGTCCGCCACGACAAAAGCTACTGCCCGTAGGGCGGGCTAGGCAGCGGGGACCTGGCCGTCTGGTTACCGCCTGCCTGCCGCCTGACTTGTACGGGGGCGACGGCGGGGCAGGGGGCTTGGCGGACTAGCAGCTAGCGGGGGGGCACATGCCGGTGCGGGCGCGCGAGCCGCCCTTGCCGATGCCGCACCACGTCGGGAAGCCTGCTCCCGATGGGATGCCGCTGGTCTTGTAGGGCGAGCTTCCCGGCGCCAGCCAGTACGGGTGGTCGAACACGAAGCGCCACAGGCTGCCGTACTTGGAAAGTCCGGCCGGCGGCGTGTCCATCGGTGGCTCGCCGTGCTTGCAGTTGTGGACGCATTCCAGGAAGAAGCTGCCGTCCTTTTCCAAGGCCGTCTCAAGATTCAGCGAGGCGGTGTGGAAGTTGATCACGGCGCACCAGTCCAGCGGGCCGCCCCACAGCACCATCATCGGCACCTTGCGGACCGGCGATTTCCACGGCTTGACGACGCCGCTTGACGCATCGCCGACGCCGCCCGACAGCGAGATCGCCGACGCCAGATACTGCGCCCGCCCCTGGGCAAGCTGCGACGTGAACAAGGCGCCCGCGCTGACGCCGACCGACGACACGCAGTTGCTGTTCACTTTGAACTGCTCGGTGGCGCAGGACAGCATGTCGTCGAAGAACTTGTACTCTTCTTCCTGCCGCGCGGCGCTGTCGCCGATGTTGAACGGCCAGCGGAAGATCATGTCGGACTTCGATTCAGGAAGGATGGCCAGGAAGCGCTGACCGTCGGCAGCCGCCTGCACTTCGCCTTTGCGCAGGAAGGAATCGGCGCTGCCGCCCAGCCAGTGCCAAAGGAAGATCACGGGCAGAAGCTCGTCGGTCTTCAGATCCTTGGGCACCACCAGAAGGAACGTGCGGGTATTGCCGTTGCTCTTGATGGTGTTCTTGCCGGGGACCAGCTTGGGGCAGGTGCCGCCGGTGTACTTGGGCGGCGGGGGAGCCAGCTTGGCACCGGGCGGCGGCGTGGCGTTGCAGGCGATGGGGCTGGAAAACAGCGCGGCGGGCTCGGCGTCTTCGACCGCTTCATCGGACGCCGCGGGCGACTGCAGAGCCGACTGCGATGCGGCGGTGACGGCCGGATCGGCGGCGGCATTTTGGGCTTCCGATTCGGGGGCTAGACCGCAGCTTCCCAGGCCCAGCAAAGCCAGGCCCAGGCCCAAGCCAAGCGACAGAGCCTGACTGGATTTCCGACGAGAAGACGGGGTATTCGAGCGCGTGAACGGCTGCATGGAAACCTCCTTGAAAGGTGGACCCGCGGCACCATATCGCAATCGCTGCAAAGAGGCCCACAACAGTTCGTTTTGCGATGCGCGACCGAGCCCAGACCCGCCCACTTCAGATCTCGCCTGGCCACGGCAAGTCCTGTATCGTCAACACACTATGACGGCTCTCTCCTCTGAGCATCGTGAGATCAAGGCGCAGCTGGTTTCAGTCCTGCGCGATCTGGCGCGCCTGGCCGACGACACCGGCATGCACACGCTGGTCAACGACCTTCTGATGGCGCGCATCCCCAAGCTGGAAGAAGAGCGCTTTGTGCTGGTGGTGCTTGGCGAGTTCAACCACGGCAAGTCGACCTTCGTGAATGCGCTGCTCGGCGCGCCGGTGCTGCCGGCTGGCATCACGCCGACCACGGCGACCATCAACCACTTGGTGTACGCCGAAAAGCCGTATGCCAAGGCGGTGCTGACCGACGACAGCGTGCGCGCCGTCGATCCCAAGTCACTGGCCGAATGGGTGACGATCGAAAGCCAAAAGTCGGAAAAAGTTCGTCACGTCGAAGTCGGCTGGCCGGCAGAGATCTTGAAAGACCGCGTCACGCTGGTCGACACTCCGGGCGTCAACGACATCAACGAAGCGCGGGCCGAGATCACCTACAACTATGTGCCGCGGGCCGATGCCGTGCTGTTTCTGCTCGACGGGGCGCAGGTGCTAAAGCAGTCCGAGCGATCGTTTCTTGAGCAGCGCATCCTGCGGCGCAGTCGCGACAAGCTGCTGTTCGTGATCGGCAAAGCCGACCTGCTGTCGACGGAAGAGCGCGAAGAGACGCTGCGCTACTGCAAACAAAACCTGACGCCCGTCCTGGCCGGTGAACCGGCGATCTTTTTGGTGTCGGCCAAGCAGGCGCTGGCGGGGCAGGGGACGCAGTCGGGCATTC
>JAYRFD010000868.1:0-5014 GCA_041908565.1 Polyangia bacterium
CATGCCGTAGATGGGACTCGACGCGTCGTCGAGAGCGCCGGGGTTTACGATGTCGTTGGCGCCGATGACCAAGACCACGTCGGTCTCGGGAAAGTCGGCGTTGATTTCATCCATTTCCAGCACGATGTCGTAGGGCACTTTGGCTTCGGCCAGAAGGACGTTCATGTGCCCGGGCAAGCGGCCGGCCACCGGGTGGATGGCGAAGCGCACGTTGCAGCCGCGGGCTCGCAGGATCTGGGCGACCTCGAATAGCGGATACTGCGCCTGCGCGACCGCCATGCCATAGCCCGGAACGATGATGACGGCCTTGGCATCGCGCATCAGATCGGCGGTGTCAGAGGCGGTCACGCTTTGCACCTTCTGATCCTTGTTGTCTTTGCCGTCCTTGTCGCGCTTGGCCGGCGCAGCGCCTTCATCGGCCCCGAAGCCACCGAAGATGACGTTGAAGATCGATCGGTTCATGGCGCGGCACATGATGTAGCTGAGGATGGCGCCTGAGCTTCCGACGAGCGCGCCGGTGATGATCAGCAGATCGTTGCTCAACATGAAGCCAGCGGCGGCAGCCGCCCAGCCCGAATAGCTGTTGAGCATCGAGACGACGACCGGCATGTCGGCCCCGCCAATGGCCATCACCAAGTGCATGCCCAAGATGCCGGCCAGGCCCGTCATCAGAAAAAGCTCGTTCTGCGCCGTCAGACCGGGGCTTCCGACGAAGCGCGAGCCCAACACCACCGCCGTCCCCAGCATGGCCAGGTTGATCAAGTGACGGCCCGGCAAAAGAAGCGGCTTGCTGCGAATCTTCCCGCGCAGCTTGCCAAAGGCGATAAGCGATCCGGTGAAGGTGACCGCGCCGATGAAGACACCGACGAAGATCTCGACCTCGTGGATGCGGGCTTCGACCGCGGAAAGCTGCTCGCCAGGATCCAGATAGGACGCGATACCGACCAGCACCGCGGCCAGGCCGACGAAGCTGTGCAGGATGGCGACAAGCTCGGGCATGCTGGTCATGGCGACGCGCGCGGCCAGCACCGCCCCGATCAAGCCACCGCCCAAAAGGGCGGCACCCAGCGGGCCATAGCCGCCCGAGCCGACGACGGTGGTGATGCCGACGGCCAGCAGCATGCCGATGGTGCCCAGCAGGTTGCCGCGTCGCGCCGAGTCCTGCGCCGACAGACCGCCCAAGCTGAGGATGAACAGAACGCCAGCTAGCAGATAGGCAACGGTCGACAGCGTAGAAAGCGGCGACTGTGGCGCGGCGCTGGCAAGAGACATCACGAAGGACAGGGGCAAAAGGGCGCTCATTTCTGGAACATCCTCAGCATGCGCTGCGTGACCAAGAAGCCACCGGCGATGTTGATGGCGGAAAACAGGACGGCAGAGACGCCCAGGCCGATGACCACCGGCTGCGTCGAGTGCGCGATCTTAAGCATGCCGCCGAGCACGATGATGCCGGAGATGGCATTGGTGACGCTCATCAGCGGCGTGTGCAGGGCGGGCGTCACGTTCCACACCACCTGCCAGCCGATGAAGCACGACAGCACGAACACCGTGAAGTGGGCCAGAAACGCTGGGGGCGCCACCGCTCCCAAGCCCAGAAGGGCGATGCCCAAAAGCGACAGAGCAATGCCCTGGCTGCGACCGCTGATGCGCTGACCGCCGTGCGCGGACTCTTTGCCTTTGCCGCCGTGACCGGCTGCCTTGACCGCGGGCAGGGCCGGAATCGACGAGCTAGATGCGCGCGGCGCTGGCTTCTTCACGGCGTTGGCATCTTGTGGCGGCGGCGCGGCCGGCTTCGGCGGAGGCCACATCAGCTTGCCGGAAAGAAGAATCAGCGCACCGCGCACCACTTCATCGGCTTCGTCGATGTGCCAAGACTTGGCACCACCCATATCGGCCAATAGATGCACAAGATTATTGCCATACAGCGCGCTTGCCGTCGGAGCCAGACGGCTGGGCATATCGACATAGCCGACGATGGTGACGCCTTTGTGATTGACGACGCCACCGGGCTGGGTCAGCGCGCAGTTGCCCCCGGCTTCGGCGGCCAGGTCGACGATTACGCTGCCTGGGCGCATTAGCTCGACGGTCTTTTCGGTCAGAAGCTGCGGTGCCGGCTTTCCGGGGATCAGCGCGGTGGTGATGATGATGTCGACCTCGCGCGCTTGCTGTTCGAACAGCGCCATCTCAGCGGCGATGAAGGCCGGGCTCATCTCGCGGGCGTAGCCGCCTTCGCCGCTGCCATCTTCTTCAAGCTGCACTTCCAGAAAGTCGGCGCCCATGCTGCGCACTTGTTCGCGTACGGCAGGGCGAGTGTCGAAGGCCCGCACCACGGCACCCAGACCACGCGCAGCCCCGATGGCTGAAAGCCCGGCGACACCGGCCCCGATGACCAGCACCTTGGCCGGCGGAACTTTGCCGGCGGCCGTCATCTGCCCGGTGAAGAAGCGACCAAAAAAGCTGGCCGCTTCGATGACCGCGCGATAGCCGGCGATGTTGGCCATCGACGACAGCGCGTCCATCTTTTGCGCTCGGCTGATGCGCGGGATCTGATCCATGGCCAGCACGGTGACGCCGCGCAGCCCCAGGCGTTCGACTAGCTCTTTGTTCTTGTGCGGCCAGATGAACGAGATCAGCGTCGCCGAGGACTGCAGCAGATCGGCCTCATGGCAGCCCAGGGTGGGGTGCGGCTCTGGCGGCTGCACTTTCAGCAGGATGTCGGCCGCCCATACCTGCCGCGTGTCGGCGATCACCTGCGCGCCCGCCTTTTGATATTCGCCGTCCCCGAAGGCGGCGGCATCGCCTGCGCCGCTTTCGATCAACACATCGAAGCCCAGCTTGGACAGCTTGGCCACGGTCTCTGGAGTCACGGCGACGCGTCGCTCGCCGGGCCGGATCTCCTTGACGATTCCCACTTTCATTGACAGTTGCTCCCACGGGGCAGCCGTTAAATCCCGCCGCAGGGCGTGACATGCCGCCCCCGCTTGTCTGCTTGCCGCCGCTTTCGCCGGAGTATCCACGATGCGGGCGCCGGGACAAAGAGCGAGTTTTGCCCTAGACAGTCAGCGACGCGCGCGCTGCCACGGCCTGCGACCTGCCGCCACCGGGACGTGCGCCACCCGCTGCCGCGGTCTTCGGGCAGAAAGCAGGAACCGGCGCTGGCAGGATGCCCAGGCCCCCCGCAGGCAGGGCGCATAGAAACGAAAAATTGATTGATATTTGTGATTCGTGTAATTCAATTAAATTGAATGTCCGTGTGTGTGATATAAATATAAATTTCGATTAAATATGTCGATAAATTAATGGCGCTGCGGGCGGCACGGGGTGATGGGTCGTTGCACACGACGTGCGGCGCTGTTCGCGTGGGCGGACTGCGTCGGAGGCACGGGCTCCCACGGTGGGGGCATACCGCGATACAGTACGGTATGCCCCGTCTGATCTGTGCGGCGCTTTGGTTCGCCATGCTTCCGTTCCCAGTGCTGGCTGCGCCCGCCGATCGGGCAGCGCCCGTGAAAGCAGCGCCCGCCGGTCGTGCAGCGCCCGCGAAAGTGTTAGCTGGTAGCGCTGGCGTCTTGCCCCTGGATGCCGTGCTGGCCATCGTCGAAGATCAGCCCATCACGGCGTCGCAGGTCACGCAGCGACTGGCCCTGATGCGTGCGCTGGCGCAGGGAGTGGCCTCTGATCCCAAGCGTCCGCTGACTCAGGGGCAGGCGTATCAAGATCTCTTGGATGCTCGCTTGCTGTCGTGGGATGCGCAGCGCAAGCAGATCGAGGTCACCGATTCCGAAGTGGATCGCCTGCTGGATCTGGTGGCGCAGCGGCTGAGCAGCGCGGGCGGCAAGCCGGCTCTATCGGCAGAGCTTGCCCGCGCCGGCGTCGAAGAAGCGACCTATCGCGAGATGTATCGGCAAGAGCTTCTTTTCGCCAAGCTTGAAAGAGCAGACACTCCGCCGCGGTCGCGCCAAGACCGCCTGCGTGATCTGGAAGCGGAAGCGCAAGTCCAGCGCACCGACGGGCTGCTGAGCCTGGCCGCAGCCTCGACGCGAACCTGCGTTCCCAGTCAAGCAAGTGCGCGTGCCGCGGTTCGCAGTGCGGGATCGCCCGCGTCCGCAGTCGTGCAAGGCATCTGCATCGAAGGGGAACGGACCGCGCAGAAAGACGCGTGGCTGGCAGCCCTGGCGACGCTGGTTCCCGTCGGAACAGCGCTCGATCGCGCGGCCGTATCGCGCGCGCAAGCTCGCTTGCTGGCGCAGGGCGACGGTATCGAGGCGGCTGCAGCGTACGCCGTTTCAACGCAGCCGAACGAAGCGCCTGAGCATGCGCAGAGCCTGTGGGTGGTGTTTCGCGTGCAGCCGCGGCCGCGCTTGGCTGGCGTCGAATTCGTGGGTCTGCCGCCGGGTGTCCAGATCGATCCGGTCGCGCTCGGTCCGACGGATCGTGTGTCGCATCAGGTCCTGCGCAGCCAGGTGGATCGCGCGCGGCAATCGCTGCGTGATGCGTGCTATCGCAGTGTTCGCGTGCAGCCACAGCGTGTGTCCATGCCGAACGATGCGGGCGGAACGCCGGTTGAACGCTTGCGCCTGACGGTTACCGCGGGACTCTGCACGCGGATCGAGCAGGTCGATCTGATCGGTGTCGCTGACGCAAGACGCGCCCAGCTTCTGCCGCTTCTGCCGTTTCGGGTCGGCGATGCGTATCAGGAAGCCGCGACGGTGGCGGCTCGCTTCCGACTGGAACAGTCCTATCAAGACCTCGGCTACCTGCGTGCATCTGTCGCGGTTCCCGACGTGCAAGCGGCATCGGCGGGGCTCGACGGCAGCCCACGCGTGCGCCTGCGTTACACGATTTCGGAAGGGCCGCAGGCACAGCTGAATTCGCTGAAGCTGGCTGGATCTCTGCCGCTGCCGGAAGCTCAGCTGCGACGGCTGATGACCAGCCAGATCCGGCAGCCGGTCTCGGTGGCAGCGCTGCGCGCCGATATCCAGAAGATGCAAGACGCAGCGCGGTCCGCTGGCAA
>JAYRFD010000869.1:0-2870 GCA_041908565.1 Polyangia bacterium
CACCGCATAGACCACGCCCATCCCCCCGCGCCCAATCTCGCGAAGGACTCGATAGCGGCCAGCGATGATCGAATTAGGCTCCGTCACGATTTCCCAACATCAACTTATCGACACGAAGACAGCCACTGACTAACAATTGGCATAAGGAAAATATTCAAAGACACATCACAGTGCGTAGTCTTACAGGCGGGAGGATCACAATACGGCTGACATCTGCATTTAAACACAGGAGCGGCGCAACTATCTAGGCAGTTAACAATATTGTCAGTGCTCGCAAATTTACATGTTGCTCCATCGGAAACCTGCGCTTGGCAGTATTCTCGACAGATGCTCTCGTTGTCACGTTTATAGTCAGTGCTGTTGCGAATATGGGCAGTCAATGAATCGCTGCAAGCCGTTTTTACGCAGGGCTGCGATAACCCATTTATGTCCGAGGCGCAGTTCTTTTCGGCATTGCTGGCAGAGTCCCCAGAGCCGTCGCAGTCCCAGTCCCACGAGACCACGGATCCGGCACTGTACGGCTCGCGATGCCAGCCCAGATCGCGGGGTGCTGGAACCTTCTGTTCCGGGCAAAAGAGCGCGTTGTCCAGGCATTCGGTTGTCAAGTCAACAGCACAAGCGCCTTTGCCAGCTCGACATGGCTGCCCAACGAGGTTGCAGCCACAGGTCTGCGCCAAACCGCTATAATGAGCATCATTGTCGTTACAGTCTGTACCGCCACACTTTACTGACACATCGCCATCGCGATCCAGGTCTTTGATTACTTTTTCACACGTAAACGTTATATTATTGCATTGCCAGATGTTTGCACAGTCTTGTGTGATATCGATTCCTTCCGCCGCATTCAATCGCTGACAGGCTGCCCATCCCAAACTTGGGTCACAGTTTTCAATATCGTATTGCCAGGCGGTGCAGGCAGCCTGCGGCAGCGTCAGCCCCCCCAAGAACACAGCAAGCGTGCGAAGCAAGCGCATCAGTCCAACCTCCCACTCGCAACCAGGGCGGCCCCGTCGGTCCGCACGGTCGGAACCAGCAGCCAGCGCGGCCCCAGCGCGGTCTTGGGGGCCGACTCGGACGACGACGACTTCCAGCGCGCGGTGGCCGCCAGCACGCCGGTGGTCAACGCCAACGCCCCCGCCGTGCCGAACAGCACGTTGGCCAAGATGGCGTCGGTGCGCACCGCGTCCTGCGCTGCCTGCGAGCGAAGCAGAGGATCCAGGGCAAGCTGCTCGTCCGCGGCGTTCTTGGCCTTGACGCCAAAGCCGATCCCCAAGCCCAGCGTCACCAGCGCGGCGCCGCCGACCAGAAAGACCGCGAGCTTGGGCACGCCGCCGCCCGCTCCGGCGCCAGCGACCAAGGCCACCGACACCGCAACCGTTTCGTTGTCGTTCAGCGACTTCTGCCACGTGAAGGGCTCGTAGCCCGGCGCGCTGACGACCAGGCGATGGGGGCCGATGTCGACGAACTGCGGGCGGTCGAACTGTTCAGGCGACACGGGCTGCTTGTCCAGCGACACCGCCAAGCCGGCCGGCTTGCTGACGAACACCAGGCGCAGGGTGGCGGTGGCGACGCGAACAAACGGGATGTCGATACGGCGGAATTCGCCCTGATGCAGCTGCAGGGTCAGCGAGTAGCGCTTCAAGCGCGGACCTTCGGCGACGATCTGGTGCGATCCGGGATCAGTCTCGACCGCCAGCGCCCACAGCGACTGTGGCAGCGGGCTGCCGTCCAGCGACAGCACAAAGCCCTCGGGCACATCGCTGGGCACAACCAGAGTCAGCTTGGGCACCTTGCTTTCCAAAGCCGCCGCTTCGATCAGCGCCGCGTCGCGGGTCGGCAGGAAGCGCTTTTCGCCGGTGGCGTTGACGCGATCCTGCGCCTCTTGCGCGGCCCGCTTGAAGCTGGTGTAGGCGCTTCCGGTCTTGCCCAGCGCGACGAAGCACTTGGCGATCTTGAAGCGAGTGTTGGGACTGGGCTCAAGCTCCATGCTGGCTTGGAAGGCTTTGAGTGCCCGCTCGTAGTGGCCGGCGGAAAAGTCCTTGCTGCCCTCTTCAAACTTGCGCAGCGCGGCGCCGGGCGGTGCGGCCATGGCAGACGTCAGCCACAGACTGCAGACCAGCAGCGAAAGCAGACCCCAGGAAACGCAGGATGAGCGAGAGAGAGACATCGCCACCCTTCAGCGTATCACGCAGGGTGCGGCGCGCTGAAGGACGTTCACCGCGTGGATGCAGCGGGCCGCAAAGCCAGGGCGACCCCCGACAAAACCAGGACCCCCGAAAGCAGCAAGCGCGGGCTGAGCGATTCCCCCAAAAGCGGCACGGCGGCCAGGGCCGCCACCACGGGAACCAGAAGCTGTACGACGGCCGCTCGACTGGCCGAAAGATGCGGCACGGCGCGATACCACAGCGCGTACCCCAGGCCCGACGCCAGCGCCCCCGATGCGACGGCCAAGGCAACGCCGCGCGGCGAGATGCGCACCAGCGCCGGCAGGCCCGTCGCGGACGAACGCTGCACAACCGACGGCAGCGCGCCCGGTGCCAGGTGCGAAAGAAGCAAGACCGCAGCGACCGCGACAAGCGCCGCCCCCGCCGCTGCGACAAAGTTGCCGGTCGTCGTACCCAAGGCATCGGATGCGCGCCGCCCCAGCAGCGAATAGGCCCCCCAGCCGACGCCGGCCAGCGCCATCAGCGCGCCGCCCAGCGGATCCGGTGCACCCAGCCCAGGCCACACAAGCCACGTCAGGCCGCCGAGTGCACCCAAAAGTCCCAGCCACGTTCGGGCTCCGATGCGATCACCGCGCACAAGCGCCACCGACAGCATGGTCGCCTGCACCGTCGCGAACAGCAGCAGGGCGCCCAGCGCCGCGCCGA
>JAYRFD010000870.1:0-3061 GCA_041908565.1 Polyangia bacterium
CCGCAGGACCTGGAATGGAGCGTCCTATACGGGCTTGTCGGCTATTCGCGCGAGGGCATCAACCGCACGCTGCGTCTGCTGTGGGGCATCGTCGTTCCGCTTGAGCCGGCAGGAACGAAGTCCGCCTGGTACGGCGCCACCCTGCGCATGGCCAGCGAATAGGGAAGGAGTGCGCGTGTCGACCGACCCGCCTGTTCCTGCTGCCGCTTCGCCCGGCCCCGCGGTCGCTTCGGACGTGGCCCTGCGCTTGTCCGATGTGCTGATCGCAGGCTGCCTGCAGCGTCCGCTGCGATCGCTCTTGCCCGTCGAGCTGGTTGCTCCGCTGGCCCGCGATTTGGCACTGTCCATGCTGCGCGATCCGCAGGCCGATGCGCGAATTGGGCAGGGCATCGCTCAGCTACAGACCGCCTTGCGTCAGGTGCCGACCTTGCGTGCGATGGTCCCGCCCGACGTAGTCCTTTTGGCCAAGGAAATCCTGCGCCTGCCGTACACGCCCGATCGCGCGCTTCTGGTGTCGCTGCTGTCGCGTCCGCCGTTTCGTCGCCTGAATCGCGAGCTGATGACCGGCACATTGATCGACTACAGCCGGCGCATTCGATCGACGCTGTCGGACCCCAACGCTGGGCGCAACCTGGGCATGCTGGGTCGCTTGGCGACGCAAGCCGTGCAGCGCGGCAGTGCCGCCGTGGGCGCAGTGGCTGGAGGCGTGGCCTCGGTCGTTACCGACGAACTGGAACGGCAGATGCAGCGCCGTGCCACTGAGTTTGCCGAGGGCGCAGTCGACGAAATGGTCGGGCGCCTGGCCACCACGCTGACCGATCCGACGCGCGCGGCCGAGCATGCCGAGATCAAGACCTCGCTGCTCGACTTTGTCCTGGATCTGCGCGGCGAGACGCTGGCGAGCGAGCTAGCTCGAACTCCGCCGCAGTCGATTGTCGTCCCGCTGCGGGCGGCGCTTTTGCGCTGGCTGGAACGACCCGCTGCCACCGATGACATGGCCGCCGCGCTGCGCTGGCTGTATGCCCAGACCGCTGGTGTGCCAAACGAGCCCAGCCGCAGCGTCGGCGATCGCAGCCTGGCCGAGCTGATTGGCAGCGCCGAGCTTTTGGCTGCAACCGCGACCGCACTGCGTGCCGTGATCGCGCACGTCCTTCAGCCCGCGCTGGAATCCGGAGCCCTGTTGCAAGCTCTCGCGACTCGCTGAGCGACGCTTGCCGCGTTCGCTTTGGACGTACGCGATCGGCAGGGCAGGGCAGGTTGGTGCTGAACCATGCGATCGTGCAGTGTCGTGCAGCCAGCCAGCGGATCGCCGCAGCTCTCGACGGGCAGAACAGCTTGCCCGGCCCAGCCCGGCTGCGGATATGATGAACGCGTGGCGGTCTCTTCCTCGCAGAATCAGACGACCCCGCTTTTTCAACCGCGGCGGGCCGTGGAATATCTGGATCGCGTCCAGCACCTGGCCGACCTGAACCAGTTGGAGCCCGCGCACTTCGCGCACGCCCTGCGCGCCGATCTGGGTCCCCAGGCCGCCTTGGATGTCAGCGAGTCCGTCGCCTTGCTGTCGCACGTATCTGCCCAGCTGGATGCGCTGCACCAAGTGCTGCTGGCCATCGAGCCGTTCGCTCGCAAGATCATGGGCATTCGCTTGACCCATGCGCTTTCGACTGAGCCGGCTCCGCCGCAGCTTCGCACGCTGCTGTCGGCGACCATCCTGTCGTACGCCGGCGACCTGCGTCTGCTTGCGCGTCGCTTTGAACGATCGCTGTCGGTGACCGCGCTCGATGCCATCGTGGCGGCGGCAGAAGCCGTGCTGGCGCTGCGGCACGAGCTTCAGCAGGAAGTCTTCGCCATCGGTCAGGCTTTGGCTGCGGCGTATCTGCCGCGCGTCGCCAAGGCCGCCCGCAGTCCGCTTCTGTCTGATGCGCAGCGGGCCCGCACGCGGCAGGCCTGCCTGGACCTGCAGAACATCGCGCAGTCCCCGCAGGTTCTTTTGCACAGCCCGTTTGAAGCGCGCATCAAAGCGCTGCCGGTTCCCGACGCCGATGCGCTGCCCGCTGACCCGGATGAAGCCACCGCTGGATCCAAGGCCCCCGTCGGTGAACACGGACGCTTCGCGCTGCTCGAGATCGACTGAATCGACTGAACCGATTCAATCGCCCCGACGGATCCAATCGACGGCCCGCTCGCTTGGATCGACCGAGCCTCTGTGCCGTGGGCTCTGCCCGCCGACCGGCCCCGCTGCGACGGGCTGCATGGGGGCGATCGCGTTCGGTCAATCGTGCGATAATCCGTCCACGCTGGGCCCCCGCTCTCGTCGGGACCGCGGCGAAATCTCGGAAAAAACAACGCAGCACCCACGCGCCGAACCCAGCTGGGTCGGCCACAGGAAGACACCATGGGCAAATTCACGGTTACGCACGAGATTCATTGCAATGCAGAGCGCTTCTGGACGGTCTTTCTGGATAAAGACTTCAACAATGAACTATTTAAGAATTACCTGGCGTTTCCGGCATTTCAGATTGTCGAACAAACCGAATCAGATACAGAGATTGTCCGCAAGATCACCGGCCAGCCCAAGATGGATATGCCGGGGCCCATCGCCAAGCTGCTGGGGTCGAACTTCGGCTATCGCGAAGAAGGAAAGCTGAACAAAAGGGCCGGCATTTGGCAGTGGAAGATGATCCCCAGCACGCTGGCCGACAAGCTGCGCAACGAAGGAACCATGCGCGTAGAGGCAGTCGGCGATAGCAAGGTGCGCCGCATCGCCGAAATCACCATCGAAGCAAAGATCTTTGGCGTCGGTGGGCTTCTGGAAAGTACGTCGGAAAAACAGCTTCGCGAAGGCTGGGATCGCAGCGCTCAGTTCATGAACGACTGGCTGAAGAAGCACCCGTAGTCGCGGGCCCACGGGGGGACGCTCGCATGCCAGAGCCCAGCGCAGTCCAGCCGCCATCGCCCGAACCAAGCGGGTCCGAACCAAGCGGATCCGAACCAAGTGGATCCGAACCAAGCGGTCCCGATCGAAGCGGTCCCGATCGGCGCTGGCTGGACTTGGCTTTTA
>JAYRFD010000871.1:0-4299 GCA_041908565.1 Polyangia bacterium
AGCTGGTCGTCGACCGCGACAGTCAGCGCGTCTTGGGCTGTCACATGATCGGCGCCGACGCGCCCGAGATCATCCAGGCCTTGGCCATCGCCATCACCTGCGGCGCCACCAAGGCGCAGTTCGACGCCACCATCGCCCTGCATCCAACCGCTGCCGAAGAATTCGTTCTTCTGCGCCAGCCACGGCCCGACGCAAAGTCGTAGTCCCTGTCGAGTCACGCCGCCCTGCGTCCATCGCTGCGAGGACCGCCGAACCGAACGCGCGCGCGATCGCACGACTCCTCTCTGACTGCGCTCGTGACGCCTGCCCCCTGCATGGCTTTGGCGTCCAGCGCCAAGGATCGCATGCGGGCCAAAGCGCCCCGCGCCACAGCTGGCAGGTGGCCGATCCGCACACGCTGGAGCCCCAGGCAGGAGCCTTGCCTACCCAGCGATAACCCGGGCCCGGGCTATGAACGCGGGCCCGAGAGCACCAAGTCCTGGCCCAGCCTTGGCCAAGTGCCAGCTGGGTCTTGGATTGGTCTGGGCCCAGCTTTGGAAAGACACAGCCGCACTGGTCGGACGCTTGACGACTCGCGCAGATTGGCGTCTCATATACTTGGCTTGAACCATCGACTCTATGACCCCGTCTGCCTAGGCTGCTTGCACGGGTCTGGTCTTGTCACGACGCGACGCGACGTGCCGCCGCACAAAATGCGTCACGTCCAAAGAGCTGGCTTGAGAGCGATGCCTGAAATGCGTGGCCCATGTCTGTAGCAACGACGGCGATTAGCAAGACCTGCCCAGACTGCAAGAAGACCTACCCGTGGCAGGAACAGCACGTCTGCGAGGCAAAGTCGGCAGCGGCCGCCTCCGTCGACGATCCGCTGGTCGGCGCCGTGCTTGGCGAGCGCTATCGCATCGACAGCTTTCTTTCAAGCGGTGGCATGGGCGTCGTCTACAAAGGTCGCCACGTCGTTCTGGACAAGCCGGTCGCCGTCAAGCTGCTGCGCGAATCGCAGGACCCGGTGGCACAGCAGCGCTTCCTTCTGGAAGCCAAGTCCGCCTGTCACATCGGTCACGAGCACATCGTCGACATCAACGACTTCGGCGTTCTGGAAGACGGTCGCCCCTATCTGGTCATGGAGTTTCTGCAGGGGCAGTCGCTCGAGACGCTGTTGCAGAAGCAGGGCTCGCTGCCGTGGAACCGCGTCTGCCGCATTGGTGAACAGATCGCCCGCGGTCTGCAGGCGGTGCATGAAAAAGGCATCATGCATCGCGATCTGAAGCCCGGAAACATCTTCCTGTTGGATCGCGCGAAGCGAGACTTCGTGAAGATCCTCGACTTCGGCATCGCCAAGGTGATGGCCGGCACGCGCGAGACGCTGTCCGACGGTGGAAAGCCGCTGGTCGCCAACATGCGGCAGACCACCCAGGGCACGGTGCTGGGCACGCCCGAGTATCTGTCGCCCGAACAAGCCGCTGGCGAGCCGATTGATGCCCGCGTCGATATCTATGCCCTGGGCTGCATCTTGTACGAGATGCTGACCGGCAGCGTGCCCTTCCGGGGCAACGGACCGATGTCGACGCTGATGAAGCACTTGACCGAAAAGGTCGTGCCGCCTCGCAAGCGTCGCCCCGATCTGACCATTCCGGAGTCGCTGGAAAAGATCGTCCTTAAGGCGATGGCGCGCGAAAAGACCGATCGCTACGCCACTATGGAAGAACTGGCGACGGCGCTGCAGGCAGAGATCGAATCCACGAGCACGGCCCAGGGCGATCAGTCGACGCCATCCATTCAGGTGCCGATCGCGGTGGGTGGGGAAGCCAAGGGAGACGCCGCGCTGGCGTATGCCCCGACGACGGCAGCGGCGGTGGTCAGTCGCCCAAAGTCCTCGCGTCAGAACCTGATTCGCGGCGGCCTGTTCGCTGCATCTGCGCTGGCGCTGGTGATCCTGTTGTTTGCTCTCTATACGATGCGCGCCGCCAATCGTCAGCCGATCACCGATCCCAACAAGATCACGACGGCAGGCAGCGGCCCAAGCACGCCCACGACGCCGGATGTCAAAGAGACTCCGCCCAAGGCTCCGCCGGACGAAGTCGCAGACGACGGCAAGAAGGCAGGCAGCAGCAAGCCAAGCAAGGGCGAAGACAAAAAGGGCAAGGGCAGCGACGACAAGGGCAAGTCGGGCAAGGGCAAAGGCAAGGGCAAGAAGACGGCCCCAGCAACGTTCTGATCCACCGCTGCGAACCGCCGCGCTGATCGCAGACTGCCGCTTACAGACCGCTGCTCGCCGACCGCAGACAACGCCTTGCCGGGAAAAATCGTCGCCGCGCGGGACGGAGATCTGAGGGCGTCTTACGCGGAATGCAAACGCCCTCTGAAGCGCCGAGCCGCGGAACAGGCCCTTCTAAGGAGCCACCTTGCGGGGCACTTCTTTTTCGGGCGTCGCGGGTCGCACCACCGTCACTTCGATGTCGCGCGGCGTGACTTCGTAAGCGACACCAAATGGCAGACCCGTGACCTGGATGCGCTTGATGTACGTCGTGCCGGCGGGCTTGCGCTCGTCGGAAGCGGTATCGACCATCAGGATCGGCACGTCCTGCAGCTTTTCCAGGCTTTGGCCGCGCAGGACGATGGTGGCCACTTCGGGATGCAGCCGCGCGTTCTGCGGCGCGCCACTGGTATTGATGCGCACGTTGTCGAAGCGCTTTTCGACTAGCTCGACGTTTAAGTCGACGGTGATGCGGGGCGCTGGCTGCTCGACGTAAAACGCGAACTTGGGCAGCGGTCCCAGTTCCGACGTGACAATGGCAGAGCCGGTGAAGCCCGCGATGTTCAACGGCCGCGTCTGCACATTGCGCATGTTTTCGATGACGCTGCGGGCACCGCGCACCGCCACGGTCGCAGGCGAAAGCGTCGTCTTCTTCAGACGGTAGCCGTCGGGAAGCTCGCCCTCTGTGGTCAGCTGCACGGGCAGCGCCACTTTGGCCTCGTTGGCGAAGCGCAGATAGGTGCTCGGTGGATCAAAGCCTTCGATGTGCAGGCCCTCGGGAACGCGCGCCATATCGGCGGAAAAGCGAAACTCGCCGTCGGTCTGCTCGGCCAAGTCAATTCGCATGGGCTCCAGCGCGGCACGGCTGGCCCGCGTGACGCGGCCCCAGGGTCCACGAACCAGCACCTTGACCTGCTCGGGCGGCGCCGGCTCGCTGATCAGCAGGCGCCCACGCGGCTCGCTGTAGCGAACGCGCACAAGCAGAGCCGTGCTCGCTTCAAGCTCGGTACGAACGATAAAAACCAGCGCCACCGCCACGACCAACGCGATGATCTTCAGCAGCAGATCCTCAAAGAAGAACTTGTATAGAAACTCGCGCATGGTCGTCAGTGCGATGGGGTGGATGGCTCAGCCGGGGGGCTGGCCGAGCCGGCGGCAGGCGGAATGCTCGGCGGCGGCTCGATGGCAGGGGCATCTGGGGCAGCTGCCACGTCGCCTTCCGGCGAGGCTGGCGGCAACGAGTCCAAAAGCGGCACGCGAAACTTGGCCGTGGTCTGCTCGGTCAAGCGTCCCCCGTCGTCGGTCACGATCCCTGAATCGCTGCGGCCTTCGCCTGGCGTGCTTTGCGGAATGCGCGGCGTGACCTGACTGGCAGCGTGCGCGGCCGCTTGGTCTGCTCGGGCCAGCATGGCCTTGGCCGAGGTCTGCAGCGTCGCCGCATCCTTGGCTTGCGGAGCCGCTTGCAGCGACGGCTCTGCCTGCACCGCGGAGCGTGGAGTGGCCGCGACGGGAGCATCGGCACTGCGGCCCTTACCATCTGCGCGAGCCCGTCCGCCCAGCGGCTGCGTGCTGAACAGGGCCAAGAGCTCCGCGGGGACTTTTTTGCTGCCTGACTCATCGGCGGATCCCAAGGCCGCTGCGCTGACCGGCGCTGCCTTTCCTGCCGCAGCCCCCGCTGCTGCCGTCGGTTTTTGCGCAGCGGCTTGGCCCTTGCCCTTGGCTTTCTTCTTCTGGAACAGACCCAGCAAGGCCTTGCGCAGCGTCGCTGCATCCAGGCTGTGGGCAATGTTGCCGTTGAAGCACAGCGACACCTCGCCGCGCTCTTCGCTGATGACGACAACGACGGCATCCGATTCTTCCGTGATGCCGATCGCGGCGCGGTGGCGCGTCCCGAACTGCTTGTCCAGCTTCACATTGCCGGACAGCGGCAGCACAGCGCCCGCTTGCTGCACGCGCAGGTTGCGGATGATGACCGCTCCGTCGTGCAAGTGGTTCTGGGGATCGGGGACGAACAGCGTGACCAGCAGTTCCTTGGTCACGCGGGC
>JAYRFD010000872.1:0-2988 GCA_041908565.1 Polyangia bacterium
AAACAATCCGGTCAGAAATCCGGTGATGGCAAATCCAGTCATGCCGGTAATGGTCTGCGGCCAAAAGACAATAAAATAGACGCCAGCCATCAGGATGATGCCAACCAGCACGCGCAAGGCCAAGCTGTGCACGGTGCGCCCGAAGAAGGTCATCTGCTGCGGAATCAGGAAGATCGACTGATCGCCTTGGCGGAAACAGGCTTTGTAGATTTCTGTGACCATGCGTTCCACGCCCATAATCGCCAGGAACACATGGAACAAGGGCAGCTGCAGGAACGCTTCCCCGACGCCCAGCGGGGTGTTTAGTATCGTAAATAGGATTAGAACACTAAAGAGGATGCTGCGAGGGAACGTAATCGTCTTAAATTGCTCATACGGGGCGTCTTTGTATGCGCCCCAGGCGGATGTGTACAGACCGGAACTCATGCTGACAGCAAGCAGGATAGGCAGGGAATGCATAAGCGGAACCTTTAAGCGTTGGGCGTGTGGGGGGCCGGCGAGCGCCCCGGTTAACCGGTTTTTTGGAAGAACAGGAAGACGTGCTCGGACTGTCGGTGCCAGGGCACGTGCGTGGTGTATTGGCTGACGCCCAGCGACGGCAAGTCCTTGGGGGCAAAGCCCGCCTGCAGCGACCGCACGCGGGAAAGCTGACCATGGCAGGGCTTGTCCGCGTCGGTGCTTAGCAAAAGGTCGCCGCCTGGGCGCAGGTAGCGATGACAGACGGCGATGGCCCGGTCGACGGCCAGAAGATCGTTCAGTCCCCAGCCAATCACGCCGTTCATGACGATGGCGTCGAAGGAATCCGGCGGGAAGTAGGCGCCCAGGTTTTCGACGCGGTCGCGGATGTGCTGCCGACTGCCGAACAGCGATCGCCGCAGGCTGGGATCGATGGTGACAAACGTCCGGTCGACAAACCAGCGCGGATAGTGGCGGACATAGCCGGCCACCCCGACGAACAACACGCGCGAAAAGTCCGGGTGCTTACGGTAGTAACCCAGGACCACATCTTCCAAGATGCGACGGTCCTCGGGCCGATAGCGACCCAGCAGCCAGCGCGCCCATTCCAAGCGGCCTTGCAGCGGGTTCATCACGGGATGGCACCACCTACCATGGCGCGTACGCTGCCACGCGGGACGGTGGCCAGGCAAGTGTCCGTCGTCAGGGCCGGCGCCAGCCTGCGCACCGTCCCCCGCCACGTCCGTCGTTTGACACCGCGCCAAGCCCAGGCATAAGGTGCCGCCCCATGAGCATTGCCGATTCGCTGGTGCGCTCGATGCGCGACAGCTCTCGCCTGGTGGCGAGCGTGGCCGAGTTTTATCTGCACGGCGCCGTGCTGCACCCGTGGGGCAGCCGCTATTGGACGTGGCGCTATCGCCAAAACGACCCGTGGAGCTACGCGTCAAGCCCGTATGAGCTGACCAAGTACGAACGGACCATGGCGCTGATTCCGAAAGCGCCGACCCGCGACGGCATCCACCAACAAGCGCTGGAAGTCGGCTGTTCCGAGGGCGTCTTCACCGCGATGCTGGCCGAGTCCGGGCGCGTGCGTCAGGTGGTCGGTGTCGACGTCGCGGCGGCGGCCATCGATCGAGCGCGCGAGCGCTGCGCCGGTCTTACCAATGTGCAGCTATTGCACGGCGACGTCCGTGCCGTTCCGCTGTCGGCGCCGTACAGCCTGATCCTGTGTGCCGAAACGCTAAGCCACATGGGATCGTGGGCCAACCTGCGCGCGATGGCCGATACCTTGGCCGATCTTTTGTCCGTCGGTGGGTCGATGGTGCTGGTCGATTCGCATCCCAAGTCGCGCTTCCTGCACCGCGCGTTTCGCACGCACCCCAAGCTGACGCTTGAAACGGTTCAGGTCTATGACGACCCAGTGCGGCCCTACCAGATCACCGTGCTAACTCGCCGAGCGTAGTCCGCTCGAACTCCGCTGCCAGCTGCCCACGCGCAGCGAAGGCGGCCAACAGGTCTGCGCTTCGTCGGTAAGTCGCCCCGTGGGGTGGGTCGAGCCCGAGCAGCCGCGCAGGCCGGGCCGATCGCGATACGATGCAAATGTGGACTCCGATCTTCCTTCGCCTTCTGCCCAGCCCCCGGTGCCCGCGTCGCTAAGCGATGCCGAGCGTACGTCGGAAGCGCTGCCGGTCGCCGCGGCCACGCAGCCTTCGCACGATGTCGCAGCGCAGATCGCTCGCTACTGCGAACACCATTCCGCCGTCGAAAACTACGTGTTCTTTTATCGTGCAGTCTTCGGCCTGCTGCGGCGCGCCCGCATCGATCCCTTGGTGGGCCGCGGACGTCTGCTGTCGATGCTGCTTCTGGCCTTGCTGTTTGCCATCGTGCCGGTGGCCGTCAGCACGTGGCTGGACGAATGGGACCGCAATCCCGTTCCCGAGTGGTGCGCGGTGGTGGCAGGCTTTGCGATGCTGACGACGTGGGCCCACGGTCCACTGACCCGCGCCATCGACGCCTTCTTATCGCTGCATCGCAAGATCGTCGACGCCGATGGCATCCAGCGCTTGCTGGACTTCGAGCTTCGCTGGTTCCGGCTGCGTCGTTCGGTTCCCATCGCGGCCCTCTTCAGCTTCAGCATCCACGTGTACCTGTATTACATCGAGGTCTATTACCAAGAGCGCCCCATGACCTGGGGCACGGCGACGATGACGATGCTGCTTCTGTACCAAGTGGGCGAGATCGTCTACGGCGTGGTGCTGCTGGCGCTGGAGTCGCGCTTGCTGCCGCGCTGCCAGTACGCGCTGTATCGCCCAAGCCCGATCGACACGGTGGCTCTGCGACGATCGCTGCGCGGCACCAGCGGGCTGGTCGGCTTGGTCAGCTTGGTGACGACCGGAATCATCGTCGGCTTCGCTCTGCTGGTTGAAGACCGCCCGATCTTCCTAAACCGCGTCGGGCTGCTGCTTCTTGCCAGCGCGTACGTGGCGGCGTTTGCGGCGCTGCTTTTGCCCCGCTTGGCGATCAAGTCGATCG
>JAYRFD010000873.1:0-3809 GCA_041908565.1 Polyangia bacterium
CAGGCCGCGCGCGATGTGCGGTCTTGCGTCAAAGCAGCTCAGCTTTTGTCCGACCGCAAGGGGCCTGGCGATTCGCCGCGGGCCTTAGGACTGCTCGGCTGCGAGGGGCCACCGTCACCGCGGACCTGCAACAGCGCCCTTGCAGCTCAGCTTCTGTTGGCGACGGGCGATGTCAAACAGGTGCAGCGGGCTCTGGACATCTATCTTTCGGCCTGCGGTTCACAGGACTCACTGTCCGGCAGCGCCGATGACTGCGAACGCGCCGCGGCGATCTACAAGCAGGGCCTGCTGGGCAAGCCTGACCCTGGCAAAGCCGATGAACTGCAGTCGCAAGCTGGTCGCATCCGCATGGAAGAAGAGCGCCGAGCCGTCGAAGATCCGCGGGTCAATCGGCACCGTGACATCTGATGCGCACGCGCCGCGCACGCGCCCCACTTCACAGAGGAAACACACGATGCGAGGACTGGCCTGGCTTCTTTCGTTGGGAGGACTTCTGATGGGCACCGCAGATGCCGCGTCCAAGGCCAAGCCCGCACCGACGCCGCTGCAGCTACAGGCCAGCATCACGCAGGCCCGCGGCGTGATCGGTCAGCCGCCGACATTGCGACTGTCCCTGCACAACGCGGACAGCGCGCCGCAGACATTCTGGGACACCACAGACCCCGCATGCTTTGTGTTCCACTACCTGCACCTGACGCTGCAGCATCCCGATGGACGCGTGCAGACTGCCAGCGCAGGCTGTCAGATGGACGACTGGCCCGGCGGGCCGGTGGTGATCAAGCCCGGGGCGTATTTCCATCGCACGATTCCGCTGCGCCCGTTCTTTGCGGGCGACTTTCCGGTTGGACACTACATCATCAAGGTGGCGCTGGCAGGACCGACCGGTCGCCGCCCTGCCGTCGGTACGCGCGCGAAAATCTCATCTGCTGACGCGCTGCAGGACGCAGAATTCGATCTGCAGAAACCGCTGCAGACCTTCGTGATCAAAAAGGGGCAGACGCAGCGCTTGTCGGATGGATCGCAGCTGCACTTCGACGGGCACAGCCACAAGGACGTGATGCCGGGGCAAGAATCACCGCTTCTGATCCACGGGACGTTCGCGGCACCGGGGCACGCGACGCTGCAGGAGTTTTCTCTGCACGCTTATCCCGAAGAATCGACGCTGCTGCGGATCGCCGAGCGCTACCTGTTCGTGCTTGCGGACTACGCCTATGGCGAACACATGCGGCTGCATTATCTGGGTCCCGAACCGAAAAACGCAGCCCTCTAAACGCCACCGCAGGCGTACGATCAAATCAAGAACTGGAGACTCTCTGTTTTCGGCCCTGCCCTCGTCGATGCCGACGCAGTTGCAGGGGGTCTAAAAGGAGGTCCAGTCATGCGGCACTTCAGTCTGTTCGGGTCGTTTCTGTGGGGATGCCTGGTCAGTGCAAGCTGCGGCGTGCAGCCAGAGCCGTGCATCCCAACCTGCGAGCACAGCTGTGACGGCCAGCCGCTGCGATCCGACGGCATCTGCCCCTGCGGCACCGTGCTGTATCGCATCCAGAATGGCATCTACAGCACCGAGTCGGCCCAGCTTGAATCGGACGGCTGCCAGCTGGGCAATACGTCCCAAGATCTGATCGTCCCGCGTAAGGTCACCAACGACACGACGACAGGGACCGTCACAATCGCATCGGAAGACGGCAGCGGGGTCTTGGGCGTCGGACCCATCCTGTGCAATAGCGCGGTCTTCTCTTATGGGCCGACTACGGTGACCGACGGGGTCTGCCAGTGGACCGTCCAGCGTGCCAGCCGGGGGCAGTTGTCCGGCGACAACCGCTTGCAGCTATCGGTCAGCGAGACTCGCAGCAACTTCACCAGCGTGGCTGGCATGTCCTGCCCGCGCCCGGCGTCCTGCACCATCGCCTATCGCCTGGTGCTCAGCATGCCCGTCCGCTGAGACACCTGCGTCCCGCCGAATTGGGAATAGCCAGACGCCCGCGAAAGCGCGAAGGGGTCGCCGGTTGCTCGCACGGGACGCCGATGGGACCACGACAGGCCGATAGCCGACGATTCCCCGACGGCTGGACGAACAAGCCGGCCGTTCTTGCAGTACTCGCAGGCATTTCCAGGCTTCCTGGATCTGAACCTGGCCAACATCACCGAAGTGGCCAAGACGCAGTACGACGGTCAGTCGATCCTGCTTTTGAAGCCGACCGGGAAGATCGATCACGGCGGCGGTGCTGTGATTGCCGAAGGCAGCCCGGAATACAACAACCTCAAAGAGATGGTGCGCCGGGTCGGAAGCCCGGTTAGCTGCGACGGACAGGTCCTGGATCCATTGGCCGGCAAGGTCGAAGTCCTGGATCCGACGCAGACGCTGCGCAAGGCCAGCTTGCAGCTAGCGGGCCGCTTGCCGACCGATGCCGAAGCCGCTTCGGTCGCGGCTGGTGGTGAAGACGCACTCGGCGTCGCGCTCGATTCGATGATGACCGAGCGCGCCTTCTTCGAGCGCCTCAAAGAGCTGTACAACGACACGCTGCTGACGGGGCGGTACAGCGGGCAGGGCCTGAACCTGCTGAACTCAGCCGACTACCCGAACATGTTCTGGTATCGCAACGGCAAGACCGACGACAACATGCTGACGACGACCGAGCGCTATGACCGCGACTGGTCAGACTACGGCATCGCGTCGGAAGCGCTGGAGCTTGTGGCCTACGTGGCCAAGCAGAACAAGCCGTTTTCCGAGATCCTGACGGCGAACTACACCGTCGTGAACCCGTGGTCCGCCAAGACCTATGGCCTGAACCCGGCTCAGCTGGGCTTCACCAACCTGGCCGACTACTACGAATTCCGCGAGGCCAAGGTGTCGATTGGGCAGTCCGCGCTGCCACACGCCGGCATCCTGACGACTCCGGTGTTCCTGAACCGCTATCCGACGACCACCACCAACATCAACCGGGCGCGCGCGCGCTTCACCTTCAAGTTCTTCTTGGCCACCGACCTGTTGGCGGTTGCCGAGCGACCGATCGATCCCTCGTCGGTCACCAGCTTGACGCCAACCCGCGACGACCCGTACTGCACGTCTTGCCACAAGATCCTCGATCCGGTGGCGTCGACGTACCAGAAGTGGGATGCCGCAGGTCGCTTCGTACCGATGGCCACCGGCTGGCCGTCGTTCATGCCGCAGCCTGGCTTTGGCAACGCGATCATCGACAACATCGGTCAGTATCCGGCGGCGCTGCAGTGGCTATCGCAGCGCATCGTGGGCGATCCACGCTTCGCGGTGTCGGCCTTGAACATCATCTACCGCGGCATCATGGGTCAGGATCCGCTGTCGTACCCGATCGCTGGCGATCCCGAATTCGCGTCGAAGCAGAAGGCCTGGCAAGAGCAAGACAAGGTCTTCCAGAAAGTGCTCAAGAGCTTCAGCGACGGCAACCAGAACGTGAAGCTGATCTTCAAGGGCCTGATCATGAGCAACCTGTACCGCGCGACCAGCGTGCGCGGTCTGGATCCGGCGCAGGCCGAGATGCTGGGCACCGGCCGCTTCCTGACGCCAGAGCTTCTGGCTCGCAAGATCGGCGCGACCTTGGGCATCCGCTGGCTGCGTTACGACCGCAAGGACATCCTGCCGACCGACTACAACCTGCTGTACGGCGGCATCGACTTCGACAACGTCATCCGTCGCCTGACCAGCCCCAACGGCATCATGATCAGCGTCGGTCAGCGCATGGCTAACGAGATGTCCTGCCAAGCCGTGACGTGGGAATACACCAAGCAGCCGGCCGAGCGCCTGCTGTTTAAGTACGTCAAGCTCTCGGAGG
>JAYRFD010000874.1:0-2678 GCA_041908565.1 Polyangia bacterium
GCGCATACTTCGACGGGCACTTGGCCATGACTTCACTGGTGTGGAAGGTGTCGCCGCGCAGCTGGCCCTTTAGGACCACCTCGGCGCCTTCCTTGAAGGTGTCGGGCACCACGCCAGCGAAGCGGGCTTCGGTGATGGCGCCGCAGTTTTCCACCTGGAACTTGTATTCCAGCTTCTGGTGGTCGCGGTCGATGCGCTTGGCGATCGAGCCAGGCACCACAAAGCCATGTAGCTGCAGGCGCTTGTCCTGCCAGCTGGCCTTGTCGCGCATCACCTCGTCGACGTGCTTGTAGTACTCGAAGCTCTGGCTGTCGCTCATCGCGAAGATCAGCAGGCCAACAACCGTCAGGGCCGACAGGCCCAAAAGCAGCGGGCGATAACGCCGCGCGGAAGCCGCAGGAAGGCGAGCCGGGGTCGTGTTTACTGCGCTCATCGTTGCATCTCCGTCGTCCGTCATTCTAGGCATACAAACGCCGTTTAGGCAGAAAACATGCCCATAGGTCAGCTGTCTCGCCCGGACGTTCGACGCGCCCACACGTCGCTTCGCCCCCGATTCTGCGCGCTTGCCGGACGCACCGCCTTCGCATGGATTGAAAGGCGGACTCCTTCGCATGGAAGACAGAGCGTTCCTTGCGACGCGTCACGATGGTTGTTCCGGGGGGTTAGCCCGGATCGCGGAAGGGGGGGCGGTACGACTTGCGGAGGCCGGGGATCAATCCGGCTTGTTCGCTGCGCTTCTGCCAGTAGCGTTCGACAAGCGGCGGGCGTCGGCTGGGCGGGCGGGCGTCGGTGCCGTTGTTCTGTGAATGATGGCGTTCGACGCGATTCGTCCAGTCGGAAAGCGTCTGCCAGCCGATTGCGAAGGCTTCTTCGGGGGCCGGTGGGCGGTCAAGAAAGCGCGCTTCCAGGGCGTCGCGTTCGGGCGCGAACAGCGGCAGCAGCGTCGCGGGATCTTGCAGGACGGCGCGGTGCAGGCGCTCGTGCTGCCAGAACAACGACGGTGCGGCCACCGGGTCGATGACATCGCGCGGTGGCGGACCAAGCACTGCCGGGGACAGCGGCGTATCGACCGAGACTGGCTTAAACAGACCGGTGCAGGGCGCGGCCGTCGCCGTCACCAAGTGGCGATCGCCGGCCGGCCCTCCCAGCTGAGCGACCCAGGATGCGGTGGTCTGACTGGCGGCCAGAAGTCCCCCGCCGTGCACGCAAGGCGCCGACAGGCCACCGAACAGCGGGCTGTAGTGAACCCCTGCGCCGCTTGGACCGACGGCGCTTGGATTGGCGCCGCCGTGCTCGCGCAGCATCGCCATCAGCGCGCGCAGGATCGTGGCGTTGGTGTCCAGGGTCTGCGGTCGCGGATCGGCGATCGCCGGCTGCGGCGGCTGCGCTGTGCCGTCGATGCGCGACGCATCCCGTTGGCCTGCGCCAGCGTCGGCGATTCGGTCGGTCTGGCCAGCCAAGATGCGCTGAATGTGCCCCTGCGTGTGGGCGCGACGAATGCGGCAGCCACTGGCCCACGACAAGAGCGGGTCGCTGTGTCGCTCGGCAAAGTCGGGCAGGGAAAGCCCGTTCGAGATGCTGTAGCCGCTGCCCTTGGGCACTTCCTTTTGCGCGGACTCGTGGCCGCAAGTCTCGACGACAAAGGCGGTTCGGCGGTCGGCGATGATGAAGCTGCTGAAGTAGCGAAAGGCGGGATCTTCGTGGCCGCAGTGACCGCCCTGCGGGTGTTCTTTCACCAGGGCGCGCAAGACGGCGACCGCTTCGGCGGCGCTTTCACCCCGCTCGACGGCCAAGCGCACCAAGTCCATGCCGCTGAGCCCCTGCCTGGGGACGCGCGTGCGGGTAAAGACGGCCTCGTTGCCGACGATGACGCCGTGCTGGTTGGCGGCGATTTCGGCCCCCCAGCTCCAGTACGGACGCGACAGCAGGACGGCGTGGGTGCGGCGGACCTGCGGCACACTCCATGCGGTGCAGCGCAGCCGTGTCCCGACCGGATGCTGGCGAGCGGGCTGCCAGTCCAAAAGCTGTGCCTCGTTGGGGTCGCGGTCTGAATTCTTGGCAAAAAAGACGCCGGCTTCGGTGACCAGGACAGCGGTGTCGCACATGGCCCAGGACCTCGCGCGGGGGGATGCCCGTGCGTCCATGGTAGGGCGTGTTGGCTATGAGGTGGCCGACGGCCTTGAGGCTGGGGCGAAAGCGGCCTCTTTTTTCGAGAATCGGTCAGATTTTGGGCCGGCTCGAAAAAGGGTCTGCGGACGGGGGACCCAACGGAGTTGGGAGGCGCCCCAGCCGTGCGCGAAGGTGGGCTGAGGGCATTCGCAGTTCTTCTGGCCCCCGCCGTCTTACCCGCGGATGCGGATGTTGTACGTCAGGATGGCCAGGTTCTTAAGGACGTTGGGGACGCGCCGCACCAAGTTGATCGAGGGCGGGCGCTTTTCGGCGATGCGCACGGGGATCTCGCGCACGCGGCGGCCTTCGCGTTCGGCGCGGATGACGAATTCGGACGCGAACAGGTCCTTTTCAACCATGCAGTGCTGGGCGGTCGGCAGAAGCGCCTGGCGACGGAAGGCTTTTAGGCCGTGCGTATCGGTGCCGGTGAAGCCGACCAGCACGCGCAGCATGCCGTTGATGGTCTTGGTGGCGGCGCGGCGTAGAAGGGGGCGACGATCGTCGGCGCC
>JAYRFD010000875.1:0-4287 GCA_041908565.1 Polyangia bacterium
AACTGCAGCTCGGTCTGGCCGACCGTAAGGGTGCAGCCGTTGTGCAGATAGCCCTCGCGCACGCGGACGCCGTTTAGCGACGTGCCGTTGGTCGAGCTGCGGTCAAGCAGCAGGTAGCCGCTCTCCTCTTGCACGATGCGGCAGTGCTCGCGCGAGACGGTGTCGTCCGCGATAACAAGGTCGTTGTCGGAAGCGCTGCCGATGCGGATCGTTCCCTGCGTAAAGACGTGCTCACGACGCGCCACGCCGCTGCCCAGGACCAAGCGGCAGGTACGGACCTGGATGGTCCGGGGACGGGCGCCGTCATAGAGGACCTTCGTAGCGGGGACGACATCGGGAAACTTCCGCCGAGGCTCAGACGGCGAGGCCATTGAGACAAATCTTCTTAGTAATCCACATCACAGTCAAGGCGATGCACGGTGCAAATGCAGCCGCCCCCCGCCCGGCGCTTCCCCCGCCCCGGTCCGCGCTCATACACTCAAGCCGACAGTCATCGCTTCCCCAGGACAGACGTGTTCAGCCGTGCGCTGACAAGGAGGGCCCATGCTTCGTGGTCTGATGCAGGAACGTCCGCTGCTTATCTCGTCGCTGATCGAGTACGCCGCGACAAACCATGGCCAGACGCCGATCGTCAGCCGCACCCCCGACGGGCAGATCCATCGCTACGGCTATCGCCAGCTTCACGAGCGCGCCAAGCGCCTGGCCAACGCGCTTCTGGCCTTGGGCGTCAAGCCCGGCGATCGCGTCGCCACCCTGGCCTGGAACACCCATCGCCACATGGAGCTGTATTACGCCGTATCTGGCATCGGCGCCGTGCTGCACACCGTCAACCCGCGCCTGTTTCCCGATCAGCTTGAGTACATCTGCAACCACGCCGAGGATCGCTTCCTGTTCTTCGACCTGACCTTCGCGCCGCTTCTTTCCAAGCTGCGCCCGCGCTGGCAGACCATCGAAGACTACGTTGCCCTGGGCGATGCGGCGCAGGTCGCGGCCGCCGGGGATGCCGGGGGGCCGGTGGTCGTCTATGAAGACCTGCTCGCCGCTCACTCGCCCGAGCTTGCGTGGCCGATCTTCGACGAAAACACCGCGTCCTCGCTCTGTTACACCTCGGGCACGACGGGCAATCCCAAGGGCGTCTTGTACAGCCATCGGTCGACCGTGCTGCACTCGTTTGCCGTGTGCTCGGCCGATGGGCTGGGGCTGTCCAGTCAGGACAGCGCGCTGGTCATCGTGCCGCTGTTTCACGCCAACGCCTGGGGCGTGCCCTATGCCGCCGCCATGTGCGGCGCCAAGCTGGTCTTGCCGGGGCCCATGCTCGACGGCGCCAGCGTCTGTCAGCTTCTGCAGAACGAGCGCTGCAACTTCTCGATGGGCGTGCCCACCGTGTGGATGAACTTCTTCGCCCACCTCGACAAGCACCCGCAGGATCTGCCGCCGCACCTCAAGCGCGTCGTGATCGGCGGCTCGGCCGTGCCCGCCGCCATGATCGATCGCTTCGAGCGCGGCCTGGGCATCCGCGTCGTCCACCTGTGGGGCATGACCGAGACCAGCCCGCTTGGCACCAGCAGCGTGCCGCCCTTTGCCCTGGCCGGCCAACCCGAGGACGAGCTACGCGCCTTAAAGATCAAGCAGGGCCGCGTGCTGTACGGCGTCGACATGAAGATCGTCGACGACAACAATGTCGAGCTACCGCACGACGGCAAGGCCTTCGGCGTCCTGAAGGTGCGCGGACCGTGGGTCACGCGGCAGTACTTCAAGGGCGAAGGCGGCAGCATCCTGGACGAAGGCGATTACTTTTCGACCGGCGATGTCGCGACGCTGGACCAGCACGCGTACATGCAGATCACCGACCGCGCCAAGGACGTCATCAAGTCCGGCGGTGAATGGATTTCGTCGATTGAGCTGGAAAACGCCGCCATCGCCTTCCCCGGGGTCCACGAAGCCGCCGTCATCGGCCTGCCGCATCCCACCTGGCAGGAACGGCCGCTTTTGATCGTCGTGCCCAAGGCCGGCGCGACCGTCGACAAGGACGCCCTGCGCGCCCACCTGGCCCAGCACGTCGCCCGCTGGTGGCTGCCCGATGACATCACCTTCGTCAAAGAGCTACCGCACACCGCCACCGGCAAGCTCAGCAAGCTGACCTTGCGCCAGCAGTTCAAAGACTACGTCCTGCCGTCGGCCCCCAGCCGCGATTGAGGTTGCCCATGACCCGTCCCCGTTCTACCGAGTTCCCCCGCGAAGTCTGGTCGCTGTTCGATCAGTACGTGCACGGCGCCCTCGATCGTCGCGGCTTCCTGGAACATGTCGCCCGCTTTGCCGTCGGCGGCTGGACCGCAGCCACCATCTTGGATGCGCTTGCCCCGCGCTTTGCCGAAGCGCAGACCGTGGCGCATGACGACGCCCGGCTGCTGCGTTCCTTCGTCGAGTTCGCATCGCCCGATGGCTATGGCCGCGGGCGCGGTCTTCTGGCAATTCCCAAGTCGGCGACCGGGCGGCGGCCCGGCGTGCTGGTGGTCCACGAAAACCGCGGCTTAAACCCGCACATCGAAGACGTCGCGCTGCGCGTGGCCTTGGCTGGCTACGTCGCGTTCGCCCCCGATGCGCTGGCTCCGCTGGGCGGCTATCCCGGCGACGAAGATCGGGCGCGCACGCTGTTTGCCACCTTGGACCAGACCAAGACCACGGAAGACTTTGTCGCGGCGCTTCACTTCCTGCAGCGCCGCCCGGAATGCAACGGCATCGTCGGAGTCACCGGCTTCTGCTACGGCGGCGGCATCGCCAACACCCTGGCCGTGCGCGTCCCCGACCTGGCCGCGTCCGTGCCGTTTTATGGCAACCAGCCGCGCACCGAAGACGTGCCCACGATCCGCGCGCCGCTGCTTCTGCACTACGCCGACATGGACGACCGCATCAACGCCGGCATCCCCGCCTATGAAGCCGCGCTGAAGGCCGCCGGAGTCCGCCACCAGATCTTCAAGTACGCCGGTACGCAGCACGGCTTCAACAACAACACCACGCCCCGCTTCAACAAGGCCGCCGCCACCCTGGCCTGGACCCGCACCCTCGACTTCTTCCAGACCCACTTGGGCGCATAAGGCGGCATAAGGCCCGCGTGGTCACGTGCTGCGCGGGCCGGCAGCCCGCTTGGGGATCGGCAGCGGATGGCTGCGCAGAAGGGCCTGTCCCGTGGGTCTGCGCTGGCCGCGTGGGCTCAGCGGCAGTGGTGGATTTGGAAACAGTACTTGACGCCACTCGATTCGAGCACCGAGGCGCCGTTGATCGTCATGCAGTGCAGCGCGCCCCGCAAGCAGTCGAAGTACGGCACCGCGTTGCAGCCGTTGGTGGCCAGGCTGGCCGGGCAGGACGCGCTGGTCGTCAGCTTGGCCGACTCTGGTACGCAGGGCAGGCTGTTGAAGTTCGTCACATAGGCTTGGCAGGCCGACAGGTTGTTGGCGCTGACATCCGGGCAGCCGCCACCGTCGCCACCAGTGGTCGTCGAGCCGCACGGCGTCGATCCATCACACTCCACGGCCCACGAGACGGTCGCCAAAAGGAACCAGCCACGCACGGTGCGGATGGACATTCGGCTCTCCTTCTTCTTGGGGGCTGCGCCGACGCCCCGGGCGGCTGCATACCCATGCAGCCCGAGCGCGCGGCAGAGGGAAGATAAGATCAAAACCCTATCTTTCCTACTGCTTCGTACCGCCGTCAGCCCGCTCAGGCACCTTTGTGTGCTTCCCCGTCAAGCCGGGGACCGCGGTATCGCGTCGGCTTCGGGGGGCTTCCGGCCGGTTCGATTCGCTGTCTTTTGCGGCGCGGATCAAGGAACCTAAATCGGGGAGGGTTCCACGATGTCGGGGATGTCGCGACGCTCGCTGCTGCAGGCGCTGCCGTTGTTGCCGCTGGCCGGCCTGCTGCTTTCAGAAAGTGAAGCGCTGGCCGTGCACTACGCGGCGCTACTGTGCAACCGCTGCGGGTTCGGCAACAAGAAGACCAACTGCGTGCGCTGTGGCCGCTGGGCAGCGGGCAGCCGCATCGTCGCCCTTCTGTGCAACCGCTGCGGGTTCGGCAACAAGAAGACCAGCTGCGTGCGCTGCGGTCACTGGGCGCCGTAACCAGGGGGCATCGCGCGGCGACTACCAGCCCCCAACGAACTGGATGGCACCGGGAGGGCCTGATGGGGGCATCCGGCCGCTCCGGATGGCGCCGGGAGGGCCTGATGGGGGCATCCGGCCGCTCCGGATGGCACCGGGAGGGCTTGATGGGGGCATCCGGCCGCTCCGGATG
>JAYRFD010000876.1:0-5689 GCA_041908565.1 Polyangia bacterium
CAACTGCCTGTGATACGGTGCAGTGTTAGGCCCGTTTCGAGGCAGCCAGGTGAAGTGTCGCGCCCGCGACTCGCTCGCCCCCGACGGAACGATTCGCCAACTGAACTGCCCGCATGAACCCTTCGCGTGTCCATATCACCAACCCAGCCGACGGCGGGTTCTTCTACTGGCTGTTTAAGTACACGCTGTTTTCGCTGTTCGGCATCGCGCTGCTGGTGCTGCACGTGCTCATCGGGATGTACATCTATTTCGCGCGCAGCGTACCGACGGTGCCGGACCTGGCGACCTATGCGCAGCGGGCGCCGGGCATCACCAGCATCTACGCCGGTGACAACACACTTCTGGCTGAACTAGCCAGCGAGCGCCGCGAAGTCGTCCCGCTGGAGCGCATCCCGCAGACGCTGCTCGACGCGGTGATCGCAACCGAAGATCGCCGCTTCTACGAACACCGCGGCCTGGATGTGCGCGGCCTGGTGCGTGCGCTGCGCGAAAACCTGCGCCACGGACGCATCTCGCAAGGCGGATCGACCATCACGCAGCAGGTGGCCAAGTCGTTCCTGTCGCCCGAGCGGTCGTTTACACGCAAGATTCGCGAGGCGATCCTGGCTCGCCGACTGGAAGCGCGGTTTTCGAAGCGTGAGATCTTGGCGCTGTACCTGAACCACATCTTCCTGGGCCACGGCAGCTTTGGTGTGCAGGCCGCTTCGCGACGGTATTTTGACAAGAACGTCTGGGAACTTGGCCTGCCCGAGCTTGCCTTGCTGGCCGGCTTGGCCAAGGCACCGTCGCGGTATTCGCCGATCGAGCACCCGCTGGCCGCGCAGGCGCGACGCGACAAAGTGCTGCGCAACATGGTCGAGGTGGGCTCGATCACCGCGGCGCAAGGCGAAGCGCTGTACGGCAAGAGCATCGCGTTGAAGCCACGGCGCGACACGTCACGCGATATCTCGCCGTACTTCGTTGACTATGTCCGGCGCGACCTGCTCAAGCAGTTCGGGCCCCAGGCAGTTTACGAAGGCGGCTATCGCATCGAGACGACGGTGCAGCCCTACCTGGATGTCCTGGCTGCCGACAACGTCGATCACGCGACGCGGCAGATCGACAAGCGCCAAGGCTATCGCGGACCGGAAGCCCGCCTGGATCCCGATGCACAGCGGCTGTTCCTGGCTCGCGCGACGGTGCGCTATGCCGGACCGCTGCTGGAAAACACGCTGTACTTGGGCCTGGTGACGGCGGTTCGATCGGGTGGAGCGACGGTGCAGGTGGGTCCACACACGCTGGACTTGCCGGTCCTGAACATGCTGTGGGCGTCGCGCTATTCGGCAGGCGATCCCACCAACGACCGCTTCATCCGCTCTGCAACGGAAGCGCTGCGGCCTGGCGACGTCATCTGGGTGAAGCTGGCCCACCGCACGCACATCGCCAAGTTCAGCGAGTTCAACTATGTGCCGCTGACCACCAAGCCCCTGGAAACCGGCGATGCGGTGGCACGCGCAGGCGGCAAGTCCGCCGACGGCGCGGAAGGCAGTGCAAAGCTGAGCAGCGGTGCGCTGGCCCAAGCAACGCCGGCACCGAAGCCTGCAGTTGTGGCGGAAGCCGCCAAGCCGGTCGCAGCGAGCGCCACATCGACGGGCGCCGACCCCAATCGACGTTCCAGCGCAGGCGGTCGCAGCCGAGGCAGCAAGTCCAGCACCAGCCGCGGCGGTACGCGCCCCACCGCAGCCGCAACGCGCGGGCCACGAGGAACAGGCAGTCGTCGCGGAACGCCCGGAACCGGCGGCACCGGTGGCACAGCGGCCCCCAACGCCGGTGGACGCGAAACGGCACAGGCCCAAGCCGCTCCGCGTGACAGCGGACCTCCGGTCGGCACGCGCTTTGTCCCTGGCACCGGCGTGCAGGTCATCATCGATGGCGCTGGCGTGCGCATGGCCGCTCAGCCTCCGGCGCCCGGCAAGCGGGTCGAAGTCGGCGAGGCAGTCTGGGTGCCCGAACAAGTTCGCAAGCCGACGACGCCGCAAACGCTAAAGGAAGTGGTGCTTGAACAGGCTCCGCGACCGCAGGGTGCGATCTACAGCTTCGATCTGCGCTCGGGTTACATCCTGTCGATGGCCGGTGGCAGCGACTACGACCGATCGGAATTCAACCGCGCGGTGCAAGCCTGTCGTCAGCCGGGCAGCGCGTACAAGCCGGTCTACTACTCGCTGGCCCTGGATCGCGGATATAGCTACGACACGATCTGGAACGATCGCGTACGCACCGAAGTCGATCCGGTGACCGGCGAGGAATGGATTCCGCAGAACATCGACGGCACCTACGGCCAGACCGTCAACTTAGAGCGCGCGCTGGTCTGGTCGAAGAACCCGCCCGCGCTGGAGATCTTCAAGACGCTGGGCAAAAAGGATGTCGCGGCTTGGGCCCGTCGGCTGGGCTTCACGACGCCGATCCACGCCGACGATGCGCTGGCCCTGGGGGCATCCTGCGTGCGCGTCGATGAGATCTCGCGCGCCTTCGCACTGTTCGCAACCGGCGGGCGCCCCGTCGAGACCGTCGGCATCAAGCGCGTCCTCGATCGCGGTGGGCGCATCCTGTATGACGCCAGCGCCTGGGATGATCCGATGCTCGATGGAGCCAGCCGCCTGGACCGCATCGTCGCCACTGCCGGGCGATCGCGTCGAGCAGTCATTGCCCCTCGCACGGCGTACTTGATGGACACGCTCTTGCGGCGCGTCGTCAGCCAAGGGCACAGCAAGCCCATCCGCGACGCCAAGATCATCGCCGCAGGCAAGACCGGCACGTCCAGCCGCACTTCGGATGTCTGGTTCGTCGGCCACACCTCGCGCTGGATGACGACCGCGTGGGTTGGCGACGACACGTACGAACGGCAGCTTGGCTACACCGATGCGTCGTTCACGATCAGCGTGCCGATGTGGACGCGCTATGTGTACGCCGCCAATCGTGAGGCTCCTTTGGCAGAGCTTCCCCTCGACAAACCTGCCAACGTAAAGCCGAACGATCGCGGCGGGCCGCTTCTGCCTGGCTTCCCGCTGCCGCCCCTTTCTGCGCTGGGCTCGGATGCCCGCATGCGCGAGCTACCCGAACACCTGCGTCACCTGCGAGTCGTGCCAGCTGCCGGCGACGCAGCCAGTCACCCACCGACGCAGTCCGGCGGTGGCGCGGGTGTGCTGAAAGCTGGCGCGGCAGAGCCTCTGCACGCAGCAGCCCCCGTGAAACCAGCCGCCCCATCCAGCAGCGGATCCGCCGTGCGGCCATCAACCGCCACCGCATCGACTGGGACGGCCGGCCCCCGGCCAGGCCAGCCCGCTTCGCACGTTGGATCGTCGCCAAGCCGCCCGATCGCACCAGGCAAGGGCCCACGCCCGTCGCGCCCTGGGCCCCGTAAGCCCGGACCTGCGACGCCGGATCCCGTCGTGTTCTAAGAGCCGCCGATGGCAGCATCTGCCCCTCCTCCATCCAGCGGCGATCCTCGCGAAGCGCGCCCAGTCGCGGCAGTTCAGTCCTCCCTGACACACATCGCTGGACAGCCACTGGGAACCGTCACAGAGGTCCACTTGCTGACGGGCACGCGGTCCGGCGAGCAGCTTCTGTTCTTCGATACCGAGCGCGTTCGCATCGGGCGCAACCCAGCCAACGATGTCGTCATCCCGGAAGGCGGCGTCTCGCGCCACCATGCCGAGCTACTCGCCGAGCGCGACCTGTTCCAGCTTGTCGATCTGGGCAGCACGGCGGGCACATTTCTGGTCGGTGGGGCTGGCTCCCAGCGCGTCGAGCCCACCAGTCCAACGCCCCTGCCCTGCCCCGGCGCGTATGAGGTCAGCCTGGGTCGTGGGGGCCCGCGCTGCCGCATCAGCCTTGGGCTTTCGGTTCCGTTCGGGCGCTATCGCCTGATCGCGCGGCTGGGCGGCGGTGGCATGGCCGAAGTGTACTTGGCTCGTCAGACCGGCCTTGGTGGCTTCAGCCGATCCGTGGCGCTAAAGCTGATCCAGCCCGAGATGTTCGACATCGTCGATGCATCGGCCATGTTCTTGGACGAAGCGCGCATCGCGGCGGAGATCAATCACCACAACGTCGTGAAGATCTACGACGTCGGCGAAGAAAACGGCGTGCTGTTCCTGGCCATGGAATACCTGCGCGGCACGACGCTTTCGCACATGGGGGCGCAGCTTGCCCAGCGCGGTGAACGCATGCCGCCCGATCTGGTGGCGTCGCTGGTCAGCCAGGCCTGCTCTGGTCTACACGCGGCCCACACGCTGCGCGATCCGGCGGGCCGTCCGCTGAACGTCGTGCATCGCGACGTTTCACCGTCGAACCTGATGGTCACGTCAGAAGGCTTGGTCAAGGTCATCGACTTCGGCGTGGCTCGCGCAGATCGACGGCTGGTGCGCAAGGAAGAAGGCCTGCAAGGCAAGCCCGCGTACATGTCGCCCGAGCAGATCCAGGGCCTGCCACTGGACGGTCGTTCCGATGTCTTCGCCGTCGGAGTCGTGCTGTATGAGCTGTGCAGCGGTCGGCCGCTGTTTCAGCGCGAAGACATGGTGTCGACGTTTTATGCCGTCGTGCGCGGCGAGATCCCGCCCCTGCGCAGTGTCTGCCCACAGGCGTCGCCGCTGTTCGAGATGGTCGTGCACAAAGCGCTGGCCAAGGATCCCACGCAGCGCTTTCAAAGCGCCGCCGACTTGGGGGCAGAGCTCGATCAAGTCGTGCAAGAAGCGGGCGGCCGCTTCGCCAATATCTCGGCGGTGGCTCGCTTTGTTGCCGAGTGGGGCATCAACCTAAGCGGCAACCCACCGGCCCTGCTGACGCAGGTGCCCAAGCCGCTTTTGCATCGAGCGCCGCGCGCAGGCAAGTCGTCTACCGACGAGTCAATGTCCTTGCCGCCTCTGGGACCCAGCGATGGTCGAGCCGACCCCGACAAGCGCAAGATGGACGCCACACTGGAACCGGCGCAGGCCCCCTTGGCACCGCAGCGACCGCTGTCGGCGCGTCATAGCCCGGTGCCGGGAAACCAGCAGCCGCTGCTTCGTCAGCCTCAGCGGCTGGACGGCGTGATCTTGGAAGGTCACTACCGCATCCGTCGCTGGATCGGCCACACCCAGGAATCCGAACGCCCGTATCCCAAGCTGTATTACCTCGCCGAGATCATGCGCGAGGAAGAGCCCGAAAAGCTCGCGCGGGCCAGCGGCATCCTGGAAAACAAAGATGTCCTGGTGATGGTCTGCGGACGCGGGCCAGAGGTCTCGGCACTGAGCGATGTGCAGCGCGATCGCCTGCGCGACTTCGCGGCCCGCCGTGCGCTTACGCATGTGCCGCCGCACCTTTTGCCCGTGCTGCATATCGGCGAGCTTCCGACGCTGGGCAGCACGTTTCTGGTCCTGCCCCACCTGCGCAACACCCTGCATGCGCTGATCGATCCGGGCCCCATTCCGCCAGCCGATGAAACGCTGGTGCTGGTGCACGAGATCCTGCAGGGAATGATCGAGGCGGATCAGCTGCAGCCGGGCTTTGTGCACGGCAACTTGTCGCTGTCGTCCTTCGGCTTGTACATCCCCAAGGGCGCGGCGGTCCCGGAACGACAAGGCCCCTTGCCATCGCAGGCCTCGCCGACTCCGGCGCCCATTCCCGTCGTACCGCCGACGCCGGCCCCGCTGAGCCTACCGCCGACGGCTCCCCC
>JAYRFD010000877.1:0-2618 GCA_041908565.1 Polyangia bacterium
CCTCGCGCTCGCTGAGCACCTTGGCCAAATCGGCGCGCAGTTCATCCAAGCGGGCGCGGATGTCATCGCGCAGCGTCTTCAAAACGGCGACCGGCTGGCTGACCACGATGGTGGCATCGTTCGATCGGGCCTGCGCTTCAGCGGCGTCCGGCAGTGCGCGGTCTAGCAGCGTTCGCACCTGTCCACAGGACGACACAATGGTGTGCCAGAGCTTTAGCTCCACGAGCTACCTCACTTGAAGAGGATGGGGCGAGTCAGAGGTGCGTTGGATGTGTCGATCTCAAGCTCGACATCGGCGTCCTGGTTCCAGGCATCCAGGATGCGCATGAGCTGAGACAGAAACATCCAGACCAGCGGCTCGTCCTCTGGGGGATAGTTGCGCGTCTTGATCTTGTAGACGTGCTTGATGCCGGCCCCGCGCAGTGCGCTGTCGGGCAGTAGCTCGACGCGGACATCCAGAAGGTATGACGGCAGAAGCTTGAAGGGGCCGTCGGCCAGCGTGCCCAAGTACTGGCACAAGGACAGAATTTCCAAGCGCCCCAGCGTCGGTCGCATCTTCAGCGCCAACAGCTGCAGCAGCCCGGCAAAGTCATCGCGCAGGGGGCTCATGCGTTCTGGTCGCACGCCGCCCAGCATCGACCAATCGACGGCTTCCAAGTGCCGGCTTTGCAAGTTGACCAGCAGGTTGCCGATGGCGTGGCGCGTAAACCATGGCTGATACCAAAATGCGTCGACGACCAGCTTGCGCGGCTGAATAAACGCGCCGGGCATGCGCACCAACAAGAAGGGCTGCGGGCGACCGCGATCGTCGGGGCGCCACTCAATTTCCCAGATGTCTTGCGAGCTGGTCGTAGCGCCGAAGGGACCGCCGCCCGCTGCGCCCCCCGGATCGGCGATCGGCAGGTTGCCGGCTGGCAGGGCTTCCATGCCTTGCGCGGTGATCTCGTACACGCCTTTGACCGCGCATAGATCGAACGTGCGGCCCGGTGATGCGTAGCGGATCGAGTACGCGTCTTGTGTGCCATCGCAGACGATGGGCTGCGCCGTTTCCCGTCGAATGTTGACGCAGGGCACCGTGAACAGCTGGAAAACGTCGTTGTTCAAGTGCGGCTTGCGCGGCCAGGTCGGGCGCAGATCCAGCAGCAGCGAAAACTTCAGCCAAGCCTTCTGCACCGGCGGGATCTGCACGTTGATGAACAGGTCCTGTTCCGGAAAGTGAAAGAAGCGGCGCACCTGTTCGATCGGGTGCGTGGTGTCCAGGTTGTCAGTGACCTCGCGCTGCACGCCATAGGTGACTGAACAGGCTTCGCCCTGCGTTTCTTCGTCGGCGGTGCGGTCGTACACAACCTGGACGCGTTCCAAGTGCACGCGCAGCTGATGCAGGATGCGCAGCGCCATTGGATAGTCATCCAGGTAGTTCACGTGCAGACGCAGCGTGCCCACCTGCATCATGCGCGTCGACGGCGCCTGAAACTCGATGATCAGGCGATAGCCACCGTCCGCCCGCATCAAGGGCTGACGGACGCGCCGCAGCACCAGCGGCAGGATGCGCAGATCGTACAGCGTGCGATAGGTGCCGGCTGCGCCATCGGGGGCGGTAACCAGAAGCTCGCTGCCGCGCGGCAGCAGGGCTGGTTCGGCCCGCTGCGCCGTCGCTGCCGCCTGAATCATGCACATGCTGGGCAGCGGCGTTAGCAGGAAGTCGAAGTAGTTGCGGAACAGGCGTTCGAACGTCGAACGCACGTTGCGCAGCGTGGCCTGTCGCGTGCGCAGCGAGAAGAAGGCCAGCGCATCGATCATGCGGCTGACGTCGGGATCGTCGCGATCCAAGCGCGCAGATGGATGGCGATCCAGATACGCTTTGCGGTGTTCATCCAGCGCGCTTAGCTCGGCAAGAAACTGCACATCTTCCGGCTCATCGCGCACCGCTTGCACGCCGGCCAGGGTGCCGCTGTCGCGTAGCTCCTCGGTCGGACTGCGTCGCCCCGTCGCCCCTTGCGATGGCTGATCTGAAGTGGGATCTGGCATGGCGGCGTCAGCCCAACTTCACAAGACTTCCCGAGACTTGCGTTAGCTGGCCCTTGAGCGTGGCCATGGCCGATCCCTCCACATTCACCATCGTATCCGCCTTTACGTCGGTCTTGAGACCTTTCAGCTCTGCCGTGGTGGTGGCCTGCAGCGCTAGCTTGAGCGCCGACACTTTGGCTTCGCCCCCCGACGCTTCCAAGCTGATGCCCAGCGGCGCTTTGCCGGACAGCTTTTGATTGGCTTCCATCGCAATGTTCATCGCCTTGATGCTGGCGTCCATCGTCGCTTTGACGTCGAGCTTGTCCTGCGTCTGGATGGTCATGGCCTTGCTGCTTTTTTGCGTCCAGGTGTCCTGGCTTTCGTGCAGCGAGGCCTTGCTGGACTTGCAGGTGATGGTCTCGGCCTCTAACAGATATTCCTTAACTTTAATTTTGATGCTGTCTTGTTTTTGTTCATAAGTACTGGTCTGCTGGTCCCCTTTGACCTTGATGGTCAAAGTGGTCCCATCCATGGTAACCGTCTGGGTGATTTTGCCGTCTTCGTTGTCGACGGTAATCGTGATCCCTTTGGCTTTGTCTAGCTCGACTTTA
>JAYRFD010000878.1:0-2658 GCA_041908565.1 Polyangia bacterium
AAGAACCCGGCCGCCCCGACCTGCAACATGGACGGCTCGTGCGGCGTCTGCACAGACGACACCGGATGCGCGGGCATCGCCGGTCGCACGCACTGCGAGACGGTCGGTGGCTCCTGTGTCCAGTGCACCATGGACATGCACTGCCCCATGGGCATGACCTGCAACGCGATGAACCTCTGCGTCTAGCCTCGCTCTCTTTTCCTCTCTTCACCCAAAGCCCAGCGGGCACCACGCGACCACGGATCTGCCCGTGGCTTGCGAATTGCACTTCAAGCGGGGCATGCGCGCTCTCGCAGTTGCTTTGCTGTTAGCCCTGCTCGGCTGCGCGTCGGCTCCTCGGCTGACGCGCCCGCCCGTCGATCCGCCCGCTGGCTCTGACTGGCTGCAGGGCGCGCAGAATGTGCAGCTTTTCACATCTACACGGCTGCCAAGTGGTGAAGTGCGCGGCGTTGTATTTCTGGTGCTAGGGCCCGAGGTCGGAGCGGCGCCTCTGTATCCGGGGCTGACCGAGGCGCTTTTGCACGCCGGCTTCGCCGTGATGACGCTGCATCCGCGCGGCACCGGCTATTCGAGCGGCCTGCGTGGGGATCTGGACGACTTCCGTCTGTTCTTGGACGATCACCGACAGGGCCTGGATCGGCTGCGGGCGCGCTTCGGCACCCGGCCGATCTTTGCGCTGGGCCAGTCGGTTGGCGCAGCCTTTGCGTTGGAGCTTGCCGCCGCAGCCAAGCCTGCGCTGGCCGGCCTGGTGCTGGTGAATCCGGCGTACAAGCTGCGTTCCAGCCCCGGCATGACACCCTCGTTTGCCGACTACGTCCGCTTCGCCGTCAACAGCGTGTTTCGGCGGTCGGCGCTGACCGTCGACATGAACAGCCGGCCCGAGGCGATCGAGCACCCCGACGACCGCGCCGAAGCCCTGGCCATGCGGGCCGATCCGCTGGTCGTTCGCTTCTTCAGCATGCGCTTTCTGATGGCGCAGCAGAAGGTGATGCGCCGCTGCCCCCAGAATGCGGCCGCGACGACGGCGCCCCTGCTGCTGATCCAAGGTGCGCAAGACGCGCTGGTCGATCCGCGCGGCACCGATGAGATCCTGGCCGCCGCCGCAAGCCCCGACAAGACGCTGCAGGTCCCCCCGCAGGGTGGCCACGGCTCAAGCGCTGTCGAGACGCAGGTTCAGCCGATCGTCGCCTGGCTTCTGGCCCATCGCTGACGTAGCCCGCCCGTCGCCGCAGGGGACGACCCGGCCCGTCGTTCAGCCAATCGTCCGCATCCGAGTCCGTGAGACGTCAACCAGTGTGCTCTAAGGCGCGCTTGTGCAGGTCGGCTTGTCGACGACGGCGGGGATGCGGACCTCGACAACTGTGCGGCCTTGGGCGACCTCGACGACCTGTTCCACCGTCGGGGCGCCCGGGGCCTGCACGCGCAGGGTGTACCGACCGGGAGCCGAGACGACGCGATCGAAGCGCCCATCGCGACAGCGGCTGTGCCACGCCTCGCCTTCGAAGGTCTGGTGTTCGACGATGCTGACCGCGGCAGAAACCGCATGTCCCGAGGCGTCGACGACGCGCCCAGACAGCGTCGGTCCATCCAGGTAGCGATCAAACAGGCGCATCCAGGACGGGCGCACCGTGTGCACGATGGCGTACCGCTCGGCTTCGTCCTTGGCATCGCGGCGCGCCGCTTCGACCAAGTAGGCCAGCGTTCCGAAGCGAAAGCGGTAATAGTCCTGGTCCGTGCCGTCGACCGAGTACAGCTTGCGTTTGAGCACAAACGGCTTGCCCTGCGGGTGCGGCGGCAGCCCGGCAACCAGGTGTTCGCCGACCTGCCACGCTTCGTTGGGCGCTGAGTCCTTGACGTTGTCGATGGTGTACGGCGAAAGCACGGCGACGGTGCCGGTGTGATAGCTAATCGACGCGACGAAGTGCTCGCTTTCGGCCAGCCGCATCATGGCGCGGGTCTCGGGCTCGGACCCGGGCTCGGGCCCGCGGTAATAAAAGCTCTGCGGCTTGGACGAGCTGCCGACCTCGCCGAGCGCCCCCCAACGAAACGGGTAGTTGCGATTCAGGTCGACGCCATCCATGGCATCGATGCGGCCGTTTTCGTCGGTGTCGCGCCCGTTCTTCCGCCCGGTGCGCGGGTGACCGTTCAGCGTGGCCCACACGCCGTCGGGATTGACAGCGGGCACGCACCAGACGACCAGCTCGTCGAGCCAGCGCTTGACGCGACGATCCAGCTCGGGATCGCGACGCAGCACCGGCTCTTTGGCGTGGGCGGCGAGCTCTGAATCGGTCAGCTTGCCTGCGCGATCGCGCTTTCCGCCCGAGCGCAACAGCAGCACTTCGATGGCATCCATCACCATGTCGATGGACAGCACTTCGACGCCGTGGTGCGCGGCGTTAAGCAGCACCGCTGGTCGCGGATCCCGTCGCTTGAGCTTGCGCCCGATCACCAAGGCCCGCAGCGGACGGCCTTCGTGCGAGCGCCCCAGCTCGACCAGACGAGTCAGTCGGGGATAGCGCTGGTGCAGATCGCGAAGCTGCGCTTCCAGCCACGCATCGCTGTAGCGGGGCGGAGCCGCCGGATCAGCAGGGACGGCGCCCGGCGCAGCAGGGAGGGCGCTCGGCGCAGCAGGGAGGGCGCTCGGCGCAGCAGGGAGGG
>JAYRFD010000879.1:0-5362 GCA_041908565.1 Polyangia bacterium
ATGGGTTCGCGCTGCAGGTCTGTTGAACGATCGGTCTACTGGACGCGGATTACACTGCCGCCTGCGCCGACGCTGTAGGCGATGCCCAGCGGAATCCCCCACAGGCCATACCAGCTGTTGCCGGCGCCTCCCGTCGGAATGCTGGTCCAGACTTGGCCGCGATCGGTGCTGCGCCAGATCGTGCCGTTGCTGGCTCCGACATAGATGCCGTCGTTGCTAGATCCCCACAGCGACCGAGCGTTGCCAACCACGGCCAAGGCGGTCGTGGGCTGCCAGGCCTGGCCGGCGTTGTCGCTGCGCAAGACCACGGCGTTGCTGCCGCAGGCATAAAACGTGGTGGCATCGGTGGCGGTGACCGCAAAGAAGCTGGTGGCCACACCGGAGGCCACTTGAGACCAGCTGCTGCCGTCGGTGCTTCGCACGATGACGCCATTGTCGCCTGCGGCTACGACCTGGGTTGGGCTGGTGCCGAACACGCCGCGCAGGACCTGATTGGTGGTTGAGCTTTGTGCTACCCAGCTCTGTCCACCGTCACTGCTTTTTACGATGCTGCCGTTGGCACCAACCGCATAGAACGTGTTGCCGGTTCCCCAGATCGCGTACAACGTCTCGCCCGCGCTGGATGGCTGTGTCCACGTCGTGCCGTTCACGGTCGTTCGATAGATGGTGCCAAAGCTGCCGACGGCCAGCACTTGGTTGGCGGCGCTGCCGTACACGCCGCGGAAGGCGACGGTCGACCCGCTGGGAGTCACGTCTGTGAAACTGCTCCAGCCGTTGGTTGTGCGCAGAATCCGGCCGGTCGCCGTCGTCGCATAGATGTCGGCGGCCGCGCTGCCCCAGATGGCGCTGAAGTCATCAGTGATGCCGGTTGGGATTTTCAGCGAGCCACTGGTGCAGCGTCCGGCCTGACAGGTTGACCCGGGAGCACACGACGTTCCGTCGCTGCGGGCGGTCCACGCTTGGCTGCTTTGGGATGGGGTGCAGACCTGACAGGTCTCTTGTGGGTTGGAAGCCTCGGCTGCGTAGTACACGTGATCGACGAAGCAGCCGGGGCGGCACTGACCCGCCAGACAGACCGCACCGGCCCCTTCGCAGGCCGCGCCGATCGGCAGGCAGCGACCGCCGCACGCGCTGGATCCGGCTTCGCGGCAGAACAGGCGCAGGCTTAGGGGGCGCTCAAAGGATCGACCGGCGCTGTCGACCAGCTTGGCGACCAGCACGCGGCGCTCTTCATACTCAAACCAAATGGCGGCGCCTTGCTGCAGCGCATCCCAGCCAAGCTGCAGGCTTAGCCCGCCTGCTCCGTCGGGTACGAAGTCGCCATAGGCCACGGTCCCATCCAGGCTGCGCAAGGTTCCGCTGCGCAGGCTGGCGCCGCCCTGCGCATCGCTTTCACGCGCGACCAGGCCAATCGCTTCGCCCACCGAGATCTCGCCAGCGCTCGCAGTCAGCACCACTTGCGGCGCTGTGTTGGACTGCGCTGCCTCGCCATTTTCGGATCCTGCGCTGCACGCGCCGAGCATGCCCAGCGCAGTCAGCAGCGCGACCTTGCCGGCGCTTGCGAACAATAGCGGACCCCATTTCGTTTGCGGCTCGACGTTCATGCTTCTGGATTCCTTTCCTGCGCACGGGCGTCTCGTACTCGCGCCGTCATGACTCTGCGCTGGATCCGGCGGCTGGCAGGCGAAACAGGAAGCGGGTGCCGCGGCCTTCCTCGCTTTCAAAGCGAATCTCGCCGCCATACAGCCAGACGATCTTCCGCACGGTGTTTAAGCCCAGTCCGGTGCCCGTGTTTGGCTTGGTTGAAAAGAACGGCTCGAAGATGCGCGGACGAATGGCGACCGGGATGCCGGGGCCGTTGTCTGCGACGCTGATCTCCCAGCCTGGGTGGCCATCGGGCTGCTGCATGGGCTGGGCTGAACAAGAGATGGTTCGCGGCTCGGGGCTCTGCGAGGTCTGCGAACGCTCGCACAGCGCATCCATCGCATTGAGGATCAGGTTGCGCGCGATGGAATCGACGTGCTCTGCGCGGCAGGAAAGGGCGCAGGTCTCTGGGACTCCATCGATCTGCAGCGTGATGTGCTGGCTGCGCAGCGCGTCTTTTAGTTCGTGGGCCATGCCACGCAGCAAGCCCGAAAGTCCCGTCGCATGGTCCGCCCCGGGCTGCGATTCGCCCCGTCGGCTGAGCTGCGCGTAGTCCAAGAGCAGCCGCGTCAGGCCCAGCGTTCGTCCCAGCGCTTGGTCGATGTGCAAAAGAGCCTGGTGCAGCTCTTGTTCGTTCTGGTTCAGCTCGCGCAGGCTGCTGACCACCTGCGGTAGCTCGACGGGCGAGAGCTTGTCGCGCACCGCCAAGAACAGCTCTTTCAGCTTGCGACTGTTGTCGATGCACAGGCTCCATGCGTCGTTGGGACCGGTGGGGTCGGTGGAACTGGTGGGGCCGCTGCTGTATCCAGCGGGCGGTGGGGCTTTTTCGACCGTGACGACGCGCGACAGCAGCATGCGGGCTCCAGTGACCGCGTTGCGGACCTCGTGCGCGAAGCCACCAGCCATCTGCGACTCTGTCACTTCGCGTTCCAGACGCAGCAGGCGCGCTTGGGCTTCGTGTAGCTCGCGCGTGCGCTCTTGCACTCGATGCTCTAGCTGCCCGTACAAGATCGCGTTGTCGATCGAGATCGCGACCTGCGCGCACAGCGAGGTCAGAAGCTCGGCCCGCGCCGCTGTGAAGGCGCCCGCGACCAGCGTGTTTTCCAAGTACAGCACGCCTTTGAGGTGGTTCTGGTGGACCAGTGGCAGGCACAGCACAGACCGCGGTCGACGCTGCAGGACCACCGAGTCTTGACTGAAGTCGCAGTCGCGGCTGCCACCCAGCGTGGCGTCGGCCAAAAGGACGCGCTGCTGGGTGCGGCGCACCAAGTGCACGATGGCAGGCACGATGCACGGGGTTGCTTCGACAGAGAGCTGCGGGTCAAGCAGGCGAAGTCCCCCGTGCGCATCCAGCAGCGCGAAGGTCGAAAGCGGCACATCGATCGCACTGCCATCGGATGCGGTGCGCGGCGTCGGGGCCTTTGGATTTGCGGCGTCTTCGATGCTGGCCACGCGCAGCAGCAGCGCTGCATTTTCGGCTCCTGCGTTTTCGGCGATCAGGTTCATCATGCGCAGCAGCAGCTTGTCCAACGACACCTCGCTGGACAGCGCCTGCGTCGCACGCAGCAGGGTCGGTACATCAAACGCGGCGATGGCCTGCGCGCTGGTGGTGCTGACGCTGGCGTGGACATCCAGCGCACCGCGGAGGCTGGACAGTTCCGCACTGCTGGCGGGGAGCGCTGCCGTCAGGCCAGACCACGTGGCGGTCGCGGACTCGCTGCGCAGCAGATCGGGATGCGCGCGATCCAGCGCAGCGACCTTGGCGGCTGCGCCATATCGTCCATAGGCATGTCGGGCTCGCAGCAGGTAGACATCGGCCAGGTCGGACAGCCCGCGTTCGCGCAGCAGCATGGCGGACCGTTCAAGGGCGATGGCTTCATCGCGCAGGAAGCTTCCTTCCCGAGCGATCTGCGTCGCGGTCGCCAGGTGCAAAAGAGCTTGGTCGAAGCGACCGGCCAGCCACGCCTGTTCGGCCTGCACCATCAGCAAGCGGTGACGGAAGTTTTGCGGTGCGTGCGCGGCCCAGCGGGTCAGCGCTTTGGCATTGTGCTGCAATCGACGCTGCAGGCGCAGCCGCTGCAGTCCGCGCGTGGTGGGGATCAAGCGGGCAATCAGCAGCGCTTCGATGTGATGAAACTCGACGATGTCGAGCAGGCCCAGAAGCACCGCGTCGGCGTCGGGCCGATTGGCTTCGCAGTGCACAAGACCAGCGCTTAGGTCTTCGAAGATCAGGCACAGCAGCGCGCGGTAGTTGTGATGGAAGTGCACCTGCACGCGCATCTGCATTTCCGTCAGGGTCTTCAGGCACTTGTCTTGATCAAAGTCGGGCGACGTCAGAAGCACAGGGCCATCGGTTTCGCCGCGCAGAGCGCGAGCGACCTGACGAATCAAGCGCAGTGCTTCAAAGCCAGCAGCGTGATTCATCAGCGCAGCCGCCGCCAGGTATCGTTCACAGTCGGCGATCAGCTCGGGAAGGGGACTTCCACTGAGTAGGCCCCAGCGCGCCAGGGTGTTGATGGCGTAGACGGCATAGGTCAGGTTCCCTGACTCTTCTCCGCGGCGCCACGCATCGTGCAGAAGCTGGTCCGCCGACCGCAGCGGGTGTGCGAAATGATTGGCGATGGCGACGTAGACGCACTTGACCTGGGATTCGGTAAACGCGTCGGGATATCGTTCCAGCAAGCGCAGCGCGAGCTGGCCAAGCTGTTCTCCTTCAGCAAAATCGCCCAGTCCAGAACCGACGATGGCCGCCAGAAAGACATACGCGACCGCCGAGATGGCATGGTGGCCGCGCTGCAGCGAGAGCTGAATCATCCGGCACAGCAGAACCGCCAGCAGGTTGGGGCTGACGAAGTAGGCCGACGCGGCCGCATCGCTGAGCATGCGCAGGATGGTGATCTGCCGTTCATCGACCAGGGGCGGCAGATCCAGCAGATGCAGCAGGGCGTGCGCCGGCGCCGGCGCCGATGTCGATGTCGATGTCGATGTCGATGTCGATGTCGATGTCGATGTCGATGTGCGGACGACTTGCGCCCGAGCTGCTTGGTGCATACGGCGGCGTGTGCGGACCAGCTCGAACAGGACGGTGACAGCACTTGGCGATCGCGGGATCGAAACGCCAAGCTCCTTGAGTCCATTGATCAGCGCATAGGCCGAAAGCGTTGTGTCGCCGATGTGGCGATGAAACAGACCTGCGACATAAAAGACGCGCGCCCGCGCCTCTGCAGTGGGCGCTTGCTCGGTCAGCAGCTCCAGAAGCTGTCGCGCTTCGTCGAAGAGGCCGCTGAGATAGGCGCACTCGGCTTGGCCAAGATACAGCTCAAGCGAAAGGGCAGGGTGGCTGTCCCAGGCCTTGGCGGGCAGCCGTTCGACACCCAGGCGGAAGTTTTCGTGGGCTGCCACAAAGGCCGCTGCGGCGCGCGCTCTCTCGGCCGCCCGCAGGTTCAGCTGACATAGAAACAGCCGTTCGTCCGCGTTCAGCAGGGTGGCTGCTTCGTTGAGATGGTTGTTCAGAGAAAACAGACTTCGGTCATCCAGCCGCCACAGATCGGGCTTCTGCGCGCTGTCCCCGGCGGCCTTGAAATCGGCGGAGACAGCTGCGGCCTTTTCCGTCGGCTTTAGGCCCAGGCGCGCGAGCAAGGCGCGCCCCAGCTGCAGGTGAAGCGCGCGGCGCTCTTGTTCGCTGAGGGTCGAATACGCCGCTTGCTGAATGCGATCG
>JAYRFD010000880.1:0-6570 GCA_041908565.1 Polyangia bacterium
GAACGAAGTTGTAGTAAAGACCCAGCGCGAAGTACGGGTTGGTCAGCGAGTCCGCCGTCGAGGCATGCAGGAAGTGCCCCATCGACTGCGGGCGCAGGCTGTAAAAGCCAGTGGCCGAAAACTGCTTCTGCGTCGCGATGCCCGCTGGGTTGATCAGCAGGCCCTCGGCCCCCGACGGTAGGCCGCGCAGGGATCCGCCCATGGCCAGCGATCGAATGCCGCTCATCGGATCGGTGGCACGCGCCGGTGCCGCCCCCCACAAGACTCCACCAAGGAGAGCAAGCCCAGCCAGTCCACGTCGCAGCCACATGCGGCGCATCATATGCCAAGCGGCTGCGTCCTGCCTAACCAGGGATCGCCAGATGCGCTCCGATGCGCCTTCGATGTGCCTTCGATGCGCCTTCGATGCACCTTCGATGTGCCTTAGCGGGTCACGGTGCTGCAGTCCAAGACCAAGTTGGCGGGGCCTTTGGCCTCGGGCCCGACGACGACCTGCAGCATCGCATTGACCCCCATGACCCACTTGCTGCCCGGACGACAGTTGATCGGCAGCACCGAGCTTGTCGCTGGAATCTCGCCATCGAACAGCGTGCGAGCACAGCCGCCCCGCAGCGAAATGTCCATCATCCCGACGCTGCCGTTCGGCAGAAGGGGACCGCGGATGCAGTTGCCATTGCGGCAGTCCGATCCGATGTTGTGGATGCGCAAGGTCACCGGCGAAGGCAAGCGCCCGCCGCTGTTGATAAGGCGCAGCTTCACCGACGCTGGTGCCGGATCTTTGGCGACCTGGAACCGCCACATCGCGCCCGGCAGCGAAAACGACAGGCTGGGCGGGCCGCTGCCACACTCGGGATCGGCGAAGTTCAGTGTGGCCGGCGGGCTCTGCGCGCTGACGCCGCCGGATGTCGCCTGCACCGTAACCGTGTGCGTTCCGGGCTGTTCGTCGGCTGCGGGGTTCAAGGTCAGCGTCGCGGTGACGTTGCCGCCTGGCTGCACCTGCGGCGGCAGCAGCGTCACCGTTCGCTTCGACGAGGTCTGCGCAGTCAGCACGATCGGCGCGCTGAGCCCGACGCTGGACACCTGCACCGTCAGCACGGCCGGCTCGCCGATGATCAGCGTCTTTTGCGGCGGCACGATCTGCACGCTGATGCGGGCCGGAATCGCGATCGGGCGCGCGGTCCCCGGGGTCGGTGCCGCCATCTTGATGCGCGATGGCACCAAGACCCCTTGTGCCCAACCCAGCGACGGCAAAAGCAGCGATAGCGCGGTCGCTACCCACGTGCTGCGTTCAGAAGCTCGAAGCATCGAAATCCCCCTGTCCCTTGCGTTTGCGACCCCGCACCATCGAGGCCGTCAGCGATTGCTCGACAAGCAAGGTCAACGTACCGCGACCCCGTCACGCAAGACAAGCGCTGCCCGTCCGCGCCGAGTCGACCCCGCACATTGCATCGCTCGACGGTCTGCGCTGGACCTGCTGCGAGCGACCTGTTGCGAGCGACCGCCGGCAGTGGACCCGCGGGTGATGCGCCTGCGACCTTAGCGCTGCGGGTTCTTGGGGCGGTCGGGCGGCGGCGGCGAACCGACGTTTTTGCGCTTGCGCTTGAGCGTATTGCGGTCGATTCCCAAGGCTCTCGCCGTCGCTGACAGGTTTCCGCGATGCCGGGCCAGGCATCGTGCGATGGCCCAGGTTTCCAGATCGCGCAGCGACTCAGGCAGGGATGCAGCCAGCTCGGGATCGAGGCGGTCTGGAGGGCCGCTCGAATCGGTCGAGCCCCGGTCCGCGGTCGCGGAGTGTGGAGCTGAAGTCTCCTGACGCAGCTCGTAGGACAGGTCGTCTAGCCCGACGTTTCCGTCGCAGAACACGGACCAGCGCTGCACTTCGGCACGCAGCTCTCGCACGTTGCCGGGCCAGCTGTAACGGGCCAGCGCGCGCAGCACGTCGGCATCCAGCGCAAGCTTGCGCCCGCCGCTGCTGGCGGCCAGCTCGGCCAAGAAGGCATCGACCAGCTGCGGCAGATCGGCGATGCGGTCGCGCAGGGCCGGCACCTGCAGCGTCGCGCCGCACAGACGGTAATACAGGTCCTGACGAAAGGTTCCGCGCGCCACCATGGCCCGCAGATCGCGATGTGTGGCCGCCAGGATGCGCACGTCGACCCGCACTTCTCCGTCGCCGCCGACCCGTCGAATGACGCCTTCCTGCAGCACGCGCAGAAGCGTCGCCTGCACCTTGGGCGGCAGCTCGGCCACTTCATCCAGAAACAGCGTGCCGCCATGCGCTTGTTCGAACACGCCGCGGTGCCGACCGCTGGCGCCGGTGAACGCTCCGGCTTCGTGTCCGAACAGCTCGCTGCCCAGGACACCCTCGGAAAAGGCGCCGCAGTTTTCGGCCAGAAAGGGACCGCTGCGGTCGCGACAGGCGGCGTGGACGGCACGCGCCACCAGCTCTTTGCCGGTGCCGCTTTCGCCGAGGATCAGCACCGGCACCTGCACGGCGGCGCGACCAATGCGTTCGATGCGCGCCCGCAGATCCTGCATGACCTGGCTGTCGCCAATCAGTGGAGGCGCGGCGTCCGCCAAGCGCACAACGGCCCGCAGCCGCTGCACTTCGCTGCGCAGGGCCCGCACCTCGGGAAAGCCTTCGATGTCCAGGCGCACTTCGCGAATCACATGCGGGTGCGGCGTCGGCACGAACTGCGGCGGAATCACTTGCAGCATGCGCGCCGGCAGAAGCCCCGCCTGCACCCAGATCACCCACAGCGTCTGGGCCTGCGGCGTGCCCGCCGACAGCAGCACATCCAGCCCCCACCCCGGCTGGCGATGGCTGCGGCGCAGGTCGCGACACAGCGGGCCCAGCGCATGGAACAGCTGCTGGTAATCGGACGGATCTTCGACGGGAAGCACGCGCAGCTCGACCGACCCAACCTGCGCCTTCATCTGCCGCACCAGATCCTTGGTCGCCGCCAGCGCCGACGGAGTGGTCAGCACCCACGCACTGTCATACCGCCCCTGCGATTCCGGCTGAGCCAGCAGCCGCAGCACCGGCCCGGCATCGTCGACGGCGCGCGGGCGCCCCGGCCCCGCCTGACCGCCGCGATCCGTCCACGTCAGAAGCGCATGACGCATGCTTCAAGATACACCATCTGCCGGTGTGAAATACACCACTTCAATCTGGTGCGAATTGCACCAGTTCGATGCAACGAAGCAGCATTTTCCGTCGCTGTCGTTTGCCTGCTTCCCCTTGGCATGGCGCTTCCATTGGTTGGGGCTGGGCGCCCAAGCGATGGGCGCTTTGGCCCAAGGAGTCCTGCGTGAGAGCAGACATGTACCAAGTCCTCATCGAGCGGCCGCGCGGGGGCGCCGGCTGGGGACGCGACTGGCCTCGCTTCGACTGGCGCAAGGCCAGCGACTACGCCGCCCGCCTGCAGGGGGCGCCTGACGAAAACCGTGACGACGGCGAAAACCGTGACGACGGCGAAAACCGTGACGACGGCGAAAACCGTGACGACCTCGACAAGCGCGACCAACCGATGAGCATCCGCCACTGGGAAGACGGCGGACCGACCAAGCTGCGTATGGGGCCGCGACAGCGCAGCAAGTGGCTAAGCGAAAACCTGGCGCCGCTGCGTCGCTTCCTGCAGCGTCGAATCGGCCGGCCGTGGAACCAAGTGCACAGCGAGATCTGCGCCCACTTGAAGCTGGACTCGACGGTGCAGAAGCACGTCCTTGATCACCTGTGGCACTACGTCGAACGAAACCCGGTGTTCATCGACAACGGACCGCACCACGGCGAAGCGCGTCGCTTCGGGATCCGCGAGGGCCATGGCTACAGCCCGCTTTCCGACTATGGCCGCAGCTTCTACGTCTGCCCGACGACCGGCACGCTAAAGTGCGTCCGTCGCATGCCGCGCCGCGTGCGCAGCGACATCGCCTGCCCGCCGCCGAACGGCTCGCCGTCCTAGACGCCGGCCCCTGCCCTCTTCCAGCGGCGACGCCGTCGCGCGAAAATGCCGATGGACGTTTCTGCCCGAACCTTGTGAAAGAAGCCAAGCGCATGAACTTGTGGCTGCAGATCACCTCTGGACGTGGACCTGCCGAGTGCCAGTACGTCGTCGCCCGGCTGCTGCCGCTTCTGGAAGCCGAAGCACGGGCCGCGGGCCTGACCTGCGAGCTTCTGGAAGCCATCGACGGCGATGAGAGCAAGACCCTGCGCTCGGCCATGCTGAGCGTAGGCGGCGAGGAGTCGGCCCTTGCCGCGTTCGCCGCCCGCTGGGTCGGCAGCATCTTGTGGGTCGGCAAGAGCCCGTTTCGCCCGCACCACAAGCGGCAGAACTGGTTTGTCGGCGTCGAGCACTTTGCCATCCCCAGCCAGCCGGCCTGGCATGAGCGCGATCTGGAATGGTCGACGCTGCGCGCATCGGGCCCCGGGGGACAGCACGTCAACAAGACCGAATCGGCTGTCCGCGTCGTGCATCGCCCGTCGGGCCTGTCGGTGGTGGCGCGCGAAGAACGATCGCAGCAGCAGAACAAGCGCCTGGCCTTGGCGCGCTTGGCCGCGCTGTTCGAACAGCAGGAAAAACAGAGCCTGGCCAGCGCCGATCGCGAGCGCTGGGATCAGCACAACAGCCTCGAGCGCGGCAATGCCTTGCGCACCTTCAGCGGCCCCGAATTCCGCGAAAAACGCGGCCCGTAGTCGCGCAGCCCTTGCGCCACAAGCGCCGGACCTGCGCAGGGTCTGCGCCCCCCTTCCGCCCACCCTTCGTCGACACAGAACGGGCTACCATCGCAGGCTGGAGGTTCGAACATGAAGAAGCCCTCTCTGCGCAGCATCCTGCACAGCGCCCTGCAGGCGGCGATGGCGGTCCCCATCGTCGTGGCCGCGGGCTGCGGGTCGGGAGCCATCGATGTGTCGCTGTTCAACGGACCGCTGTGCACGGATGCCGGGAACACCAGCGTCGAAGGGCTGCGCCCAAACCAGCCCGTCGATTTCTTGCAGCAGCTGCAGTTTTCTGGCCAGCCCCCGACGCTGCAGGTGAAGGTGCTGTCGCAGACCGGGACGCCGTGCAAGACCGCCGTCGATCCGGCGACCTGCATGAGCAAGCTCTCGACCGCCCCCGAGCAAGCGGTCAGCCAGCTACCAGGCAGCTGTGCGCCCTTTTCATGCGTCCGCCAGGTCCTGGTCAGCACGCGCGGCGATCAGGTCGACGTGCAAGAGACACGCGACAAGATGATCGCGTTCTTGGCGCCGATCGACACCGAACAGGAAGCCGTGTTTGTCGCCCAGTCTATGGGCTATCAGGTCAGCTGCTCGCTCAGGAGCCAAGGCGCCGTGCGCAGCGTCGACGGTGGCTACGAAGTCGTGGCCACCACCAATCAAGTCTGCAGTGGCCCGGGGCTTTTGCAGAAGCTGTTGTTCGTCGACGGCAACGGCAAGCTGCAGGAACAACAGAGCTACACCCTTTCGCCCGGCAATCCCAACTGCGTCATCGGGCGACGGCCCATGGGGCTGCGATCCGTCGGGAAAAGGGCTGCATCGGGCTGTGTGCTGGGCCAGCACTTCGCACGCAGCGCACGCTTGGAAGCCGCCGCCGTCACCGCCTTCCACCGCCTGCATGCCGAGCTGAAACAGCTTGGAGCCCCCCGCCGACTGCTGCGTCGCATCGAAGCCGCAGCGCGCGATGAAGTGCGCCACAGCCGCCAGACATCGACGATGGCCCGCCGCCTTGGGGCGACGCCGCAGCGCCCGTCGGTGCGCAGGCCAAGCCCGCGTTCGCTGTACTTCATCGCCCGCGAAAACGCCGTCGAAGGCTGCGTGCGCGAGACCTACGGCGCGCTGGTCGGTCTGTGGCAGCAGGGCCACGCCCAGGATCCCGCCATCGCCCGCTTGATGACGCGCATCGCCGACGATGAAGTTCGGCACGCGACGCTGTCCTGGGACATCGCACGCTGGCTTTTGCCGCACCTGTCCGATCGGCAGCGTCAGCGCATCGCTGTCGCCCAACGGCAGGCCCTGGCTCGGCTTTGGCAGGAGCTAGAAGCGAATCCGCCGACCGACCTGATCCAAGCCGCGGGTCTGCCCGACGCAGCGCAAGCCCAGGTCCTGCTGCAGCAGCTATCGGCCCGCCTGTGGTCGACGCCGAACGCGGCCCCCACCATCTAAGCCACCGCCCAGCTCCCATCTACATCGCGGCTATCGGTACGAGCTGTTGAACCACCACTCGACGCCCAGGCCCAGGTAGTGGACGGTGGTGTTGCCGGCGCGGAAGTCCTGCGGCATCCACTGGTAGTACTGCGCGTCGTCGTTCAGCAAGGACAGCGTGTAGATGCCGTACAAGATCGGCCTGCTGTACGTGCCGCGGCCCAGCGGCGCGACGATCGGCATCACGCTGCCGCGAAAGACCATCGGCAGAAGGACACGCCCGCGGTCTTGATCGACCGACAGCGGACGGCGGACTTGATACGAAAACTCGAAGGCGGTGTGGAAGTACTTGCCGAAGTACACCGTCGGACGCAGCGCCACCGCGCCTTCGTTGTGGCCGCTGTTATCGGCCGGCGAGGCGTCGCTGTAAAAGC
>JAYRFD010000881.1:0-2350 GCA_041908565.1 Polyangia bacterium
AAAAGAATCGGCGCGTTTCTCGACGGGGCATCAAGTCATCGAGACTTGAAGCCCAGCAATATCCTGCTGCGTCACGGCAAGCTCAGCGGCGCGACCTTGCTGGACTTCGGCATCGCCCGCGGTGGCGTTCTGCCGGTGGTCACGCAGACCGGCATTATCGTCGGAACTCCTGAGTACATGTCGCCCGAACAAGCCCGCGGGCGGCGCGATCTAACACCGGCCAGCGACGTGTTTTCGCTGGGTTCTTTGATCTTCGAGTGCCTGACTGGAAAGCCGCCCTTTGTCTCGGAACAAATCGCAGGCGTACTGGCCAAGATCCTCTTTGACCAAGCGCCAGCGCTGAGCAGTGTGCTGCCCGATGTGCCGCAGGAACTGGAAGAGCTAGTCGCGGCGATGCTGGCCAAAGAGCCCGAGGGACGCATCGCCGATGCGGGCTCGCTGGTCTTGCGCCTGGCCGCGCTGCAGCCCGTTCAGGACTCTGTGGCCATCGCCAACACCGACCAGTTCCCTCGCAAGGAAACCCGACTTACCGACGCAGAACAGGTCTTGGTGGGCGTTCTGGTGGCCAACCAGCCGCAGATCATCCCCGACCAAGAAACGATGGAGATGGCAGCGCCCGACAGCGACGATCGCGAGTGGAAGAGCGTCCAGAACGCGATCATGCAGCTAGGGGGGCGCCCTGAGTGGCTGGCCGAAGGATCCCTGGTCGTCACGCTTAGCAACCCGCAGGCTGGCTTCGCGACCGACTTGGCTCTGCAGTCCGCCCGCTGTGCCCTGTTGGTCAAGGAGCTTTTGCCGCAGGCAACGGTCGCCATGGCCATGGGGCGCAGCCAGTCATTGAAGCAGCTTCCCGTCGGTGAAGGCATCGACCGCGCCCTGCGTTTGCTGCGCACGGCCAGCCCAGGTACGTCCCCGCCCCCGCGGCCCGGTGCCCCTTCGCAAGACGATCAGGTGCGCATCGACAGCGTCAGCGCCGGCCTGCTTATGGGGCGGGCCGAGCTGGTCTACCGCCTGGATGGCAGCGCGCTTTTGCTGGGCTTGCAGCGACACAACGATGCATCGCGCCCGCTTTTGGGCAAAGCGACGCCTTGCGTGGGACGGGAACAGGACCTGCCCGCGCTGGAGCGCACGCTGCACGGCTGCATCGACGAGGGCACGGCCTGCGCGGTGACGATCACGGGCTCGCCGGGGATTGGCAAGTCGCGCCTGCGCCATGAATTCCTGCGCCGTCTGCGTCTGTCGGATCTGAACGTCCGCATCCTCAGCGGGCATGGCGACGCGCAGCGCTTCGGCACGTCGTACGGTCTTCTGCGTCAGCTGTTGCGCGGCCTGTTCGGCATGGTCGAGACCGACAGCATCGACGAGCGCCGACAGAAGCTGGTGAAGTTCCCCGGCCTGCCGTGGCGCGCAAACGATGGCAGTTCGTTGCTGCCGTTTCTGGCAGAGCTATGCGGAGTCCCTTTTTCCGACGACGAAAATCCGTCACTGCGAGCCGCCCGGCGCGAGCCCCAGCTGATGAGCGAACAGATCGTGCGCGCCTTCACCGAGTTCGCCGACAGCCTGGCCAAAGAGCAGCCGCTTTTGGTGCTGGTCGACGACCTGCAGTGGAGCGACACGCTGAGCATCAAGCTGCTTGAGCGCCTGCTGCGATCCGTGCAGGAACGCCCGCTGATGATCCTGTCGTTTGCTCGCCCGGAAGTGGAAGAACGCTTCCCAACGCTGTGGGGCGGACAAGGTCAGCGCATTCGCCTGACCGGTCTTTCGCGCAAAGCCAGTGAGCGCCTAGTTCAACATGCGCTGGGAGCCGCCACATCCCCCGATCTGGTCAACCGAATCGTCGCGCAAGCCGACGGCAACGCCCTGTTTCTTGAGGAGCTGATCCGCGCCGCGGCATCTCCCAGCGGTGCGCCCCAGCCCGATACCGTGGTCGCGATGCTGCAGTCGCGCGTGGGTCGTCTGCCCGCCTTCCAGCGCCTGCTTTTGCGGGCCGGCGCCGTCCTGGGGCAAAGCTTCTGGCGCGGTGGCTTGCTGGCGTTGCTGGGCAGCGCCGCCGAGCACGTCGATGTCGACGCCGAGCTTTTGGCCCTGGTCGACGCCGAGATGATCGTGCGACGCAGCATCAGCCGCTATTCCGGCGAAGTCGAGTACGGGTTCCGCCATGCCCTGTTGCGCGATGCCGCCTATACCTTGCTGACCGACAGCGACCGCGCCTTGGGACACCGTCTGGCCGCGCGTTACCTGGCCGACCTGGCCGTGCGCCCGCAGCCCAACCACACGCTGCATGACGCCCGGCCCGAGCCGCTGGTCATTGCAGAACACTTCCGCACCGGCGGTGATGTCGAGTCCGCCC
>JAYRFD010000882.1:0-1641 GCA_041908565.1 Polyangia bacterium
AGCCGCTTTAGCAGCACGGGCGGCGGCGGAGCATCGGTGTCCCACACCCCATAATCCCAGAACACCAGGCGCAGACCGACGCGCCGAACCGCGTGCAAGAGCGCACGATTTTTCCAGCCATGGCTGGGCCGGAACAGCGTGATCGGCTGCCCGGCGATCGCCGATAGCTCGTCGCGCGCCCGCTGCAGGCTGGCCTGCAGATCGCTGGCCGATCGAAACAGCGCGACGCGATGATCTTCACCGTGCAAGCCCAGCCCGTGCCCTTCCGCCGCGATGCGGCGCACCAAGTCTGGACAGCGCCGCGCCTTGTGCGTCAGGACAAAGAACGTCGCCTGCACGCCGTGCTGTCGCAGCAGCGCCAAGATCTGATCGGTCAGGCCGGGCGTCGGTCCGTCGTCGAAGCTTAGGCACACGCGCTGATCGGTCGGGCAGGGCAGAGCGGCCCGCAGATCCGCGGCAATGCCCCAGCGCCAGCGCGGCCACAGGCACCAGCCGGCATATCCCACAGTGCCCAGCACAATCAGCCCCACCAGCGAAAGCACCGGCAGACGCAGCGTCGGGGACAGCGTGCATCCCAGGCCATACAGCGCGCCGCCCATCACCGCGATGATCGACAGCGTGATGCGCACGATCCGCCACTTCACGTGCGTTGGCACGATGCGCAGCGCCGGCGGCAGGGGCAGTCCGCAAGGCATCAAGACAGCCCCGATCCAGGTCGCGATCGTTCCCGCGGCGACCTCGACTGATCGAGCGCGGCGGCGTGCGGCAGCGCGTCTGTTTCGTCCGATGCCTGCCGCAACGGGGACGCCGTGTGCAGCGCTTGTGGATCGACGCCCGCGCCGCGCTTTTTCCGTCGCTGCGGCGGACGCAGAAGGCCATTGGCGACGATCGTCATCACCACCCACGCGTAGTCGCCCAAGGCCAGAAACCAGCGCAGCACGCGGGCACGCTACACCAGCCACCATCGCCGGGGCGACAAAATGCCTGGGGCGTTGGGATCTCTCTTTCCCGATCGGCCAGCCGTGCTAGGAAAAGGCGATGGTCACTGCCCTGTTCGACAAGACGCCGGCCTGGACGCGCTTTCACGTCAACGTGCGCTGGCGTCTGTTTCCATTCCCGGCGCTTTTGCCCTATGCGCCACCGACGGGGCTGGCGGTTGACCTGGGCTGTGGCCATGGCCTGTTGCCGTTTCTGCTGTCGACCGAACGGCCCGCGCTGCGTGTGCTGGGCAGCGACCCGGACGCCGACAAGATCGCGCTGGCGCAGCAGGTCGCGCAGCGGCACCACATCCACAACGTGGACTTCACCTGCGGCCTGGCCCAAGACGTCGACATCCCTGCCTGCGACTGGATCAGCTTGGTGGACATGCTGTATCTGGTGCCGTATCCGACGCAGGAAGCGCTGCTGCGTCGTGCCGCGGAACGCCTGCGTCCGGGAGGGCGCTTGCTGATTAAAGAGATGAGCGAGCGCTCGACCTGGAAGTCGGCGTGGACGCGCGCGCAGGAGCTTTTGGCCGTGCGCGTCTTGCACCTGAGCTACGGTCATTCCTTTTACTTCCGCCCCGAAGCCGATTGGCTGTCCTTGCTGTCGTCGCTGGGGCTGCGTGCGCACGCCGTGCCGCTGGATGCCGGCTATGTGCAT
>JAYRFD010000883.1:0-8732 GCA_041908565.1 Polyangia bacterium
AGCCGCTGCTGCTCAATCTGCGGAAACAGATCGCTCTGAGTCAGCTCGACCTTGGGCTCGTGAATCTTGCTGGTGCGATGCGGAGCCTCGACGTCGATGGTGTTTTCACTGACGATTGGGGCGGGCAGGCGCTCGAAGGCCAGGGCGCGACTGGTATCACCGCCGACTTCCCCTCGGCGTCTCGGGGGCGGGGCGGCGGGGCCCAGCGTGTCCTGATAGGCGGCCAGGCGCTGCGTGAAGTCTCCCGTCGGTCCTGACGGCGTATTGCGGGACGCCGAGCGTCGTCGATTCGCCTCTTTGTGTAGCGGATTGGTGATTTCCAAAAGCTCTGGATCGACCTCGGTCTTGCCGGCTTCTTGACGCAGCGTGCGAGCATGCGCTTCGTCCCGAGGGGAGGTCGTCGCGAAGTCGGGACTGTCGATGGCCCCGCTCTGTTTTGCGCGGCGCGGGCTGGTGTGCATGTCGGATCCAGAGTCCGTTCCGACGGCGCTGCCCGAGCTGCTGTCGGCCAGTAGGGCCAGCAAGCGGCTCTGCGACTGAAAGATCAGGCTGTTTTCGTCGTGGACGACCAGGCCCAAGCGGCGCACTTGATCGCTGCTCAAACCGACGGTGGGGCTGATGTCGTCTCGCGCCTCGCTGGGGGCCCCAAGCGAGACGCTCATCGTCGGGTCGCTTAGGCGAGCGCCGCGCCGCTGGCTGTCCATCACGCGGTTGACGAACAGGCCCAGATCCGGCGCCCCAAAGCTTGGCGCCTGCTTGCCCAAGAACCCGTCGAGCGCCGCCGCAAAGTCGGCGGCCGTTTGATAGCGTTCGTCGGCGCGCTTGCGCAGCGCTTTCATGGCGATGTCGGACAGCGCCTGCGGCACATCGCTGCGTCGTCGGGTGGGCGGGCTGATGTCGGCCTTGCGCACCATGCCCAGCAGACGATCGATGTTCTCGTCGTAATACAGCATCTCGCCGACGAGCATTTCGTACAAAAGGATGCCGGCGGCGAACACGTCGGTGCGTCGATCGATGATGCGCCCAAGCGCTTGCTCGGGGCTCATGTAGTAGTACTTGCCCTTGATGATCCCGGCCTGCGTCTGTTCGGCGCGGTGCGCCGCTTTGGCGATGCCAAAGTCGGTGATCTTCACGGCTCCGGCGTATGAAAGAAGGACGTTCTGCGGCGAGATATCGCGGTGCACGATGTGCAGCGGTCGCCCGTCTTGGTCCTTCAAGCGATGTGCGAAGTCCAAGCCGCGGGCTACTTCGCGCGTGACGAAGGCGCACAGCTCGATCGGGAACGAGATCCGCTTGGCCGACGCGCGCTGCTGCACTTTGAAAAGGTCCGCACCGTCGATGAATTCCATGACGATGTAGTACTGGTCCTTTTCTTTGCCCAGGTCATACGTGTGGACGATGTTGGCGTGATTCAGCTGCACCGACAGCTTCGCTTCGTCGATGAGCATGCGCACGAAGTCGGGATCGTTGGCGTTGTCGCGGTGGATGACTTTGATGGCGACCTGCCGCGTGCCACCCGACATCGATCCCGACTTGTCGTCGGCCTTGGCGTTGTTCAGCGCGGTGTCGGTCGACACGCTGGCCAAGTAAATCTCGGCCATGCCCCCAACCGCGATCTGACGGAGCAGCGTGTACGGTCCAAGCCGCCCCGACAGCACCTAGCCGTTCCCCACCTTCGGATTGTTGCCCGACATCTGCGACGGCGGCTGGGCCGGATTCGCACTGCCGGGATAAAGGAAGACAGACAGCGCTCGCAGCGGGGTCAGCGTTCCGCAGTCGAAGGTGCAGACCACTTCGGTGGCCATGCCGGGTGCGATGTTGACCACGTACTGCGTCGCCGCATTCGCGATCAGATAGATGCCCAGGCCCGCGCCATAGGTCTTGCGATCGATCTGGTTGGGGCTGCGCAGGCACTTTTCGATGTAGCGCAGGATGGTCGCTTTATCGAGGCTGCCGAAGCGATCGCGAACCGAAACGGCGAACATGTTGTCGACCGCGGCGTAGCGAATCGAGACCGGCCGCGGCGTCAGCTGTTCGATGCGATCCTTGGCTTCCACGTGCTCGAAGACTCGCTGGCCGCGATCGTCGACGGGCGCGTCGTACAGCGCGTTCATCAGAAGCTCGACGCAGACCGTGCCGATCTTGTCGCGGATGCGGTTGCGGACGCCGACTTTTTCCGCGTATTCCAGCACTTCGGTGATGGCTTTTTCGCGGCCTTGGTAGTCGCGCAGGCGCGTCAGGCTGACCGGCGTTCCCGGCGGCAGATACTTTTCGACGCCGAACAGATCGCCCGACACGAACTTGGCGATCGTCACCTGCAGCAGAAACGGCGTGCGCGCGTCGTGGGTGATGACGTGGCAGACGTGGGGGTCGTGCATCAGCGTCACTTGGTCGCCCAAGGGACGCTGCGGCGTGACCGCGATGATCTGCGCCGATTCGCGCAGCTTGCTGGCCAAGGCGCGCAGGGCGGGCAGGTTGCCATCCCAGGCGAAGACCACCAAGCGATGAGCGACCTGCGGTCCGTCGATGGCATTTAGCCCGGCGACGCGGACCGGCAGACCCCCACCGCGCTGAACCGCGAGGGCGAGGTTTTCGCGAAGCTCGGCGTCATCCGAGACGACCAAGACCCGCTGACTGGGCACGGCAGGCTGCAGAGGAGACTCCACCCTAGACGGACTAGTGAGGACGTGAAGATACCTTTTATCGAGGGTATTGAATTTCTCCAAAGTGTCAACGACTTCGCCAACCTCGCGACTTCAAGAGGGGCTTTGTGTGGGGCGCGGCCGCTTGCGGGGGCGTCCCTGGCAGGGCTGTATCTGCTGTGCCGGCGGCTGAACTGTGGTCTGGCTGTGGTCTGGCTGTGGTCTATCCGCGGTCGTGGCTGGGGTTTATCTGGTTGGCGATGCTGCCGAGGCGTAGAAACGGGCATTGAATCGCGAAACGCGCTTCAGCCGAACCCCGCTTGCTCATAGACTGGATGTTTCGATGGGGGAAAAGGATCGCAGCCAGCCTCCTGCGGGGGCTCAGCAGCCGGAGGCCGGGGATGCCTTGGCCAAGACCATGCCCTCGCAAGACAGGGGGAAGCCGGCGTCGGTCGGTTCGGATCCTGAATCGCTGGTGAACACCATCGCGGATGCGCAGGGTCCTTCGTCGTTTCCGCCGCCCACCAGTGATCCCGGTCAGCTGCGCGGCAGCACGCAGCTGGGTCGCTATGCCCTTTTGCGCAAGCTGGGCGAAGGCGGCATGGGGGTGGTCTACGCCGCGTACGACGAGGAGCTGGATCGCAGGGTGGCGCTCAAGCTGATTCACCCCTCGCTGCAGGGCGATGCGCAGGTGCGCGCCCGCATCTTGCGTGAGGCACAGGCCCTGGCGCGCGTGTCGGCTCCCAACGTCGTGACGATCTACCAGACCGGCGAGGTCGACGGGCAGGTCTTCATCGCCAAGGAATTCGTCAACGGCACGACGCTGACCAAGTGGCAGGCCGAGCCAGAGCGCAGCTGGCAAGACATCCTGCGCATGTACCTGGACGCCGGGCAGGGCCTGCTGGCGGCGCATCACGCCGGTCTGATTCATCGTGACTTCAAGCCGGACAACGTGCTGATTGGCAAGGACGGGCGGCCGCGCGTCGCGGACTTCGGTCTGGCGCGCATGGACAGCAAATCGGGCAACAACACGACGCTGGCCAGTGGGCGGATTGCGACGGTGGCGCGTCCGGGAGCACACCAGCCGATCATGGCCAACATGACCCAAGCGGGAACGACGCTGGGCACGCCGCTTTACATGTCACCCGAGCAGCACTTGGGCGAGGCCACCGACGCGCGCAGCGATCAGTTCAGCTTCTGCGTCGCCTTGTACGAGGCGCTGTACAACAAGCTGCCGTTCGCCGGCAACACCATCGAATCGCTGGCGTTCAACACCATCTCGGGAAAGATCCAGCCGCGTCCGACGGGCAGCAAGATTCCGACGGTCGTGCATCAGGCCATCGTGCGGGGGCTTTCAGCGTCTCCGACCGCGCGCTTTCCGTCGATGCGCGAGCTTCTGGCGGCGCTGTCCTACGACCCGACGATCGATCGGACGGCAGGGCCGCGCGTCCGGCGCCGAGTCACCACCAACATGATCGCCTTCATGCTGATCGCGGCAGCGGGGCCTTCGGTGCTGCATCGGCTGGGGCTTAGCGAGTTTACGGCGTCGCTGGCGATCTCGTTTGCGTACCTCTTGGTCTTTGTCTTTATGGCCGTTCGCTTTCGCCGCGCCCTGAAGAATCCCTTCCACCGGGGCTTCCTGGTGTACGGGACCGTCTTTGGTGCGCAGGTGCTGACGATTCAGCTGGTGGGGCTGTCGGTGGGGCTGTCGAATTCGCAGGTCGCGACGCTGGATCTGGTGGCGCTGTCGGCGATGACCAGCGTGGCCGCCGCCCTGGTTATGCCGCGCATGTGGACGATGGCGCTTCTGGGCATCCTGGCCGTGGCGGTGGCGGTTTTGTCGCCGGTCTATGCCCAGCACTTGTCGTCGGCCGTCGTGGTGGTGACGACGATTGTGTCTCTGCTGCTGTGGAATCGGGCCGCTGTCATTCGGACTCCGCGGTCGATTCCGGGAATGCTGCCCGCGTCGTCCGCCAAGTCGGACTAAAAGCGCCCGAATCGGGCCTTGCGTGGGGGTGGGTGCTTCGCGATGATGGCCGCCCCCATGACAAGCGACGTACAGTTTTCTTCGTATCAGCAGCTGTCCTCGACGCGCGCGACAAAGGCCGCGCAGCCATCCCTGATCGAGCTGCCGCTGACCAAGCTGCAAGGCCTGTTGCGTCGCCGTCAGGTGTCGGCGGTCGATCTGGTCGACGCGCACATCGCCCAGATTCAGGCCGTCAACCCGGCCTTGAACGCCGTGGTCATCGATCGCTTTGCCGCCGCCCAGAAAGAGGCCCAAGAGGCCGATCGCCAGCGGCAGAGCGCCGCCGACCCGGACTCTCTGCCGCCGCTTTTGGGCATTCCGTGCACCGTCAAAGAGTTCTTTGCCTTTGCCGGCCAGCCGCAGACCGGGGGCATGGTGCGGTATCGCGATCGTCGACCCAGTGTGGATTCCACCGTCGTCGACCGCCTGAAAAAAGCCGGAGCGATCGTCCTGGGTCTGACCAACGTGCCCGAAGGGGGCATGTGGATGGAGACCTGGAACAACATCTACGGCCGCACGCAGAACCCGTGGAACCTGCAGCACACCAGCGGCGGATCGTCGGGGGGGGAAGGCGCAATCGTCGGGGCCGGTGGGGCCGTCTTCGGCATCGGATCGGACATCGGTGGCAGCGTGCGCATTCCCGCGGCTTTCTGCGGCACCGTCGGGCACAAGCCGTCCGGCGGGCTGATTCCGCTGACCGGGCACTTTCCCGAAAACATTCCCGGCACCAACTATCTGTGCGCCGGCCCCTTGTGTCGGCGAGTCGGCGACGTGCTGCCGATCCTGCAGGTGCTGGCGGGACCCGACGGGCAAGACCCCGACTGTCGACTGCCGATCAGCGCGCTGGGCAATCCGAATGCCGTCGATCTGGCCAAGGTCCGCGTGCTGCCCGTGCCTGAACCGCAAGGCGTGCGCGTCTGGCCGGTCATGCAGGCGGGAATTCACGCGGCGGCGTCGGCCCTGGGACGACGCGGGGCGCAGGTCATGGCCCCCAACCTGCCCGATCTGGGCGAGGCTCTGGCGGATCTGCGGATCGCTTTTTTGCTGTGGTCCGATGCGCTGACGGGCGATTCGCCCATGACCTACGACCAGATCCTGTCGGACGGAGCCGGCGTGGAACTGGGACGCGAATTCTGGCGCCTGTTTCGCGGACAAAGTCAGTACATTTTCCCGTCGCTGCTGGTGATCCTTGGCGACCGTCTTTCACGGCGGCTTTTCGGAGCGCAGACCAGCCAGCGCTATCGCGATCGATTGCGTCGTCTGCAGGAACGCATGGACGCGGCGCTGGGCAGCGATGGCGTCCTGATCTATCCGACGTACAGCCGTCCGGCGCCGCGGCACTATCGACCGCTTTTGACTCCGCATCATGCGGCGTGCACGGCCCTGTTTAATGCGCTGGGCTATCCATCGACGGTGGTGCCTTTGGGGCTGTCGTCGTCGGGCTTGCCGCTTTCCGTGCAGGTGGTGGCTCGCCACGGCCAAGACCACCTAACGCTGGCGGTAGCGCAGGCCCTGGAAAATGAATTCGGCGGCTGGCTGCTGCCTTCGTCGCTTTCGTCCAAGGGGATGTAACCGTGGCACAGGGCCGGCCGCCTCTGGCTGCGCTGGGCCCGGTGGGCGAAGAGCTTCTGGTCGGCTGCGTCGCGGCAGAGGCTGACGGGCCCCTTTCCGGGCTGCGTGGCAGCCTGGCGCTGCATCGATCGCTGCGGCGCTGCTTTCTGACGCTGACACAAGCGGATGTTTCGCCGGTGGCGCTGTCTCGGTTGGCGGCTCGGCTGCGATCGCGGGGGGAAGCGGCGGGCGGGCGGGTCGAGGAGCTTTCGCGGCTGTATCTGCGCTATCGATCGCTGCTTTCCGCCGCGTCGGCCAAGCTGGACAGCGGTCTGGCCCAGCTACGTCGCATCCAGAGCCACATCGAAAAGCCCTGCGCCGCCCTGTCCTCCCTGGGCGTGTTCGCGGTTCCCGATGACCAGGCCGATGACCAGGCCGGCGTGCGGATACAGGGGCTGCACCGGCTGCCGACCTGGGACGGACTGCCGACGCTGCATGCGGTGCTGCAGGCCTGTTCGCTGCTGTTCAACGAACAGACCGGGCGCAGCGTCAGTCTGCAGCTACCACAGCTTTGGGATGGCGCGTATGCCGAGGGCCCATCGGCGGTGCTGGATGCGGCGCTCAAGTCGGTCTTAGAGCCGATCTATGAACGCCATGCCCTGTCCGTCGACATCGACTGGCAGCCGCTGGGACCCGCCTTGACCGAAGACCAGGCCGAATCCCCCTGGGGGCGCTTTGTGCGTGGCCTGTTTCGGCCCGCCCACGTCGCTGCCTTGGTCACTGCAGACGAGCTGCCAGACCAGGTCTTGAGCATCGTCGCCCAGCCTTCTCCGGCGGTTGAAGCGCGCGAAGTGGCGCGTCAGGTCCGCGAGCTTGTCGCAGGCGGCGTCGACCCCGGCGAGGTGGCCGTGGTGGCCGAAGATCCGGCGCGACGATCGCGCATCGAAGCGGCCCTGCGACGCTATGGAATTCCCGTCGGAAAACCCGTCGATTCGCGCAGCTATTGGGATGGCGGAGGCCGCAGCGATCTGCCGCCTCCACTGGCTTTGCCGCTGTCGCTGTATGACCTGCTGCAGCAGGGGCTGCCACGGGAAGGACTGCTGTCGGTGATCGCTTCGTCGTATGTGCGGATGCCCTTGCCCGACGATGCAGCCGATGTCTCGACGCTGGCTCGTGCGCTGCGGGGTGCAGGGGTGCGGGCCCTGGCTGGCAGCACGCCCGACGAGCTAAGTCGGCGCATTCGCGAATGGCTTCGCCTGCAGCGCAGCAAGCAGGGCAAGAACACGGCTGGGGCGACGACCCAGGCGGCAAGCGGCCCGATCGAAGATCCCGGACCGCCGGTCGAGCTACGTCAGCTGTCGACGCTGTTGGCCGAGCTATCGGCGCTGCCAGCCGAGGGCTCGGTTCGCCAGCATGCCCAAGCGCTGCTTCGCCTGTGCGAAGGCCTGCGTCTTTTCGAACAGGCGTCCGGCTTTGCTGCCATCCACTCCCATCCCGCGACGCAGGATCCGCCGACGTCGCAGGTCGAAGACGCGGATGAGCGCGGCGATATTGATGAATGGGCGGTCTGCGATGCACAGGCCTTGGCGCGTGACCAAGCGGCGGTCGCGGTGCTGCAGCGTGCCCTGCAGGAACTACCGACCCGCGCCGAAGCTCTGCGCCTGTCCGATCAGCGCCTGACACGACCACGCTTCGCGACGCTGTTGCGCGCCCTGTGCCTGCGCCTGTGGGCCGACGTGGCGCGCGGCCTGCCGCCGGCGGATCGCGCCGTGCAGCTGGCCGGCTTGTTCGATCTGCCCGTGCGGCGTCGACACAGTGTCTTTTTCGTCGGTCTGATCGAAGGCGAGCAGCCAGGCTCAGTCGCCGAAGATCCGCTGCTGGGCGACGACGATCGGCAGCTATGCAACCACCTGCTGGGCGCGCGCGTGTTTCCGCTGTCGCGCCACCGAACGGAATCGGCGCCCCTGCGCTTTGTTGAGCTGTTGGCGCATGCCTCGGCTGCCCACCTGTCGTATCCACGCGCCGATGAAGACGGACGTCCCCTGCTGTATTCGACGTTTGTGGCCGCGGCGCTGCAAGCGGCCGGGCGCGATGGTCTGGAAGCCTCTGCTGCACAGCCCGTGGCGTCGGCGGCGCGCGTTCCCGCGATCGAGCACACCGCTCATCCCAGCGAGCTTTGGCTGGCTGCGGCACCGGCCTTTGTCGGCTCTGCAGCGACAGATGGGGCGGTGCGTGCCCTGGCTTCGGCGCTGGCCCGGCAAGAGCGCGATCGGCGGGGCCGCTTGATGAATCGGCTGGGTGTCGAGCGCGCGCGGGCCCACTGGTTTTCTTCCTTGGGTCAGCTGGACGGCAACCCGGCGGCCGTGCATACCATCAGTGCCGTCCCCGCCGTATCCGTCGAGCGTCGGCAGATCGCGGCGCAGGCAGGGGCTGGACCCTACAGCGGCCAGCTGACGAGCGAGCGTCTGATCGCTGCGCTGTCGGCTCGGCTGCCGGGATCGGCGCAGCGTCCG
>JAYRFD010000884.1:0-3179 GCA_041908565.1 Polyangia bacterium
CGCTGAGCACCTACGTCGGCACCGCCAACCGCTTCATCGACGAGCTAATCGAGCTTCGCCGCGGCAACAAAGAAGCGATGTAGCTCGCCCCTCGCTGCACCCCGACCCGGCCTTCCGTGCGCGCCGGGCGGTGCATGCAGTCGCCCGCCATCGCCCGCCCCCTGCCCCCACCGTCGACCGTGTGACGGCCCCCCTGCCCTTCGTGATTTTGGTTCCCTGCCCGATACGGAACGCGTAGGCTCGTCGAAAATTAGCTTGCCGATATGGACACGCAATCGACGTTCTTAAGCAGAGTGTTCCGCGCGATCGTGCGCTTTCGCTGGTTGGTAGTCGCGATCTACGCGCTTTTGTTGGGGCCGGCGGTGTACTTCGCCATCCAGGTCCCGCAGGACAACGCGCCCGATCGACTGATCCTGGAAAGCGACGATGACTACCGCGCCACGCGGCAGTTTGAAGGCGTCTTTGGATCGGCGGAATACGTCATCCTGTGGGCGGAAGCCGACGATCCCTTTGCGCCGGATGTTCTGCGCCGCCTGATCGATCTGGAAGCCAACCTAAGCAAGATCGATCGCGTATCGACCAACTCGGCCCTGGGGATCTTCCGTCGCGCCAAGGCCGGCTTCGACCCCACGCCAGAGTCAGCGGCAGCGTTCAAGAAGTTCGCGCTGGGCAGCGACATCTTCAAGCGTCAGGGCCTGGTCGGCGAGCATCACCTGAGCATCCCGGTGATCCTGGCCAACCACAACGCCAACGATCGCCGCCTGCTTTTGGAACAGGTCGATGCGGTGCTGGCTCCGATCGAAAAGAGCCCGGCGCCGCTTCAGCGACTGCGCAAGGTCGGCCAGTCCTATGTCCACGCCTATCTGGATCGCGACACGCGCGAGACCGGCCTGCGTTACTTCCCGCTGTTCTTCCTGTTTGTCATCGGGCTGAACGTCGCGCTGTATCGATCGTGGCGGACGCTTGTGGCGTTTGTTCTGACGCTGGGCGTGTCGGCCGCCATGACGGTTGGCTTTGTCGGCCTGACCGGCGGCGTCTTCACCATCGTGTCGCAGGTGGTGCCGATGACCATCCTGATCACGTGCACGGCGACGCTGGTCTATCTGCATTCGCGCTTTGTCGATCAGCCGGAAGGCACGTCGGTCGACGAACACCAGATCTTCGCGCTGTGCAACAAGTTCCTGGCTTGCACCGCGTCAATCTTCGCAGCAGCGGTGGGCTTCGCCGCGCTGGCGGTGTCGAAGATCCGCCCCGTGCGCGAGATGGGCCTGTGGGTCGCCGTGGGTCTGTTTCTAACGTGGCTCGCGGTGTTCACGCTGTTCCCGGCGCTGCAGAAGATCCTAAAGACGCCGACGCAGCAGCAGCGCACGCTGGGCGCCAAGTGGTACGTCGACCTGGTCACCTACCTGCCGCGCTTCACGTATCGCTATCGCTGGCTGCTGGTGCTGGGTTCGCTGGGCATGTCGCTGGCGGGCGCCGTCGCGCTGTTTGGCCTTTCGCCGGCGGGCATCTCGCCGATGTACTTGCAGACCAACCCGGTCGAGTACATCCCGCATGACTCGGACCTGTACAAGAACACCAAAGAGCTGGGCAAGCAGCTAGGCGGCCTGTCGGTGACGACGCTGTGGCTGCGCCCGACCCCCGATGCGCAGCAGGCTAAGCGGACGCTGGGCGCCGTCAGCAAAAAGGAAATGCTGCGCGCGCTGGACGATCTGCACAGCGCCATCGACACCATGCCCGGCGTCGGCAGCGTGACCAGCCTGGTCACCATCCTGCGGACGCTGCGCTATGTCGCGGGCAAGCCCGATGCGCTGCCCAAAGACGACGAAGCGCTTGAGAAAATCAGCGACGACTTCGAGCTGATGCTGCCGCGCGAGCCGACCATGGAGCGCTTTGTCGACAAGGGCAACCTGTCGCAGACCTACCTGGCGGTGGTGACGGCCGCCGATGACTACGAGAGCTTCACGGCGCTGAACGCGCGCCTGATGAAGACCTATGAAGAGGTCAAGGCACGGCACCCGATCCTTTCGGACTATACGATTCGCGCCGTTGGCTTGGCGCCGCTGCAGGCCAAGATCTCGCACCACATGGTGCCGACGCTGGTCGAGAGCTTCGAGCTGACCGTCGGCATCATCTTCGTGACCTTCCTTCTGGTCTTCCGCAGCGGCATCGCCCGCATCATGGCGATGATTCCGTCGTTCTTCGCCATCCTGGTGATGTTCTTGATCATGCGCGGCACCGGCATCTTCCTAAACGTCGCGACGATCTTGATTGCGACGACGGTGCTGGGCACGTCGGAAAACGATCAGATCCACTTCTTCTATCACTTCCAGGAAGGTCGCAAGGACGGCACGGTAGAACAGGCGCTGCGGCACACGCTGCTGGTATCCGGGCGCGCCATCTTGTTTGCGACGCTGATCAACGCCGGTGGCTTCCTGGCGTTCGCGCTGGCCACGCTGCCGCCGATTCGGCAGTTCGGCATCTTGTCGTCGCTGGCCTTTGTGCTGTCGATGATCGCCGACTTCACCGCCCTGCCCGCTTCGCTGTGGCTGTTGTTCCGCAAGCAGCCCGATGAACCCGCCACAAAAGCCTCTTGATACGCGCGCCCTGCCGTCTGAGGGGCCAGCAAATCGCCGTCTGTGCCATAAGATGAATTGACCCGCAAGTCGTCCGCCCTCTACGATCGAAACAGGGGGGAAGGGCGATGCGCTCATGCTTGAGCCTCGTATTGGCGACGGCGGCAGCGGTTACAGCACTGCCCCGCAGCGCGGCTGCACAGCCGACCCAGCCGACCCAGCCGACCGGCCCGAAAGAACGCGCAGACGCCCAGCCGGCGACGGGATACGCGCCGCCAAGCGCCGTCGATGCATCCGCCACCGAGCTTGATCTGTTCAAGCTGGAAGCGGCCCTGAACGAAACCGTGGTCACCGCCAGCGGCGGACGTTCCGAAGAACAGTCGCTGGCTGCCGCCGATGTCGCGACCATCACGCAGGACGACATCCGCATCCACGGCTGGCGATCGCTGGCCGAGATCCTTGCAAACGTCCCCGGCCTGTATGTGATCGATGATCTGGTTCTGCCCTCGGTCAGCGTGCGCGGGGTCAGCGGCGGCTTAAACGCCGGAACGCGCATCGTCAAGGTGATGCTCGACGGCACCGTCGTGAACTTCCGCCCCGATC
>JAYRFD010000885.1:0-5194 GCA_041908565.1 Polyangia bacterium
GAACAGCAGGGCCTGGCTTCACCGCCCCGCATCGACTTGGTCGTGTTGGGTAAGAAGGGGCGTGACTACTTCCGCCGGCGTCCGGTCAAGGTCGTGCAGGAACTTGGCGGCGTCGAACCAAAGACGGCCAAGGCGCGCGCCAAAGAGCTGGGCACCCTGCTGGGCGATGCACTTTTGCGCGGCGAGACCGACGCGATCTACGTCTGCTACAACGAGTTCAAGAGCGTGGCCAGCCAGGCTGTGCGCATCGAGCGCATCCTGCCCCTGCGTCTGCGCCCGACGCTGCGTCGTGGCGACGAGCCCGCCGATGAGCCGAAGAACCTGATCGACTTCGAGTACGAGCCAGGTCGCGACGCGGTGCTGGAACACCTGCTGCCGCTGTATCTGGAAGCTGAGCTGAACCGCATCATGCTGGAAGCCGTTGCCGCCGAGTTTTCGGCCCGCATGCGCGCCATGGACAGCGCGTCGCGCAACGCCAAGGAAGTGATCGGACGGCTCACGCTGCAGTACAACCGCGCTCGCCAAGCCGCCATCACCAAAGAGCTGATGGAGATCATCGGCGGAGCAGAAGCTCTAAAGGGTTAACACCGACGCAGGCGACAGACTCTGCGACGAGATTGCTGAGAGGAATTCTGGATGAGTACGCAAGCGAATCCGCAACTGATGGGTCGCATTACGCAGGTCATCGGCCCGGTCGTCGACGTTGACTTCCAAGGCGCCCTGCCCGAGATCTACACCGCGCTCAAGCTGTCAAACCCCGCCATCGGTCCCGAGGCGGAGAACCTGACGATCGAGGTCGCGCAGCACCTGGGCGAGCACACCGTGCGCTGCATCGCCATGGACACCACCGATGGTCTGGTGCGTGGCATGAACGTGCGCAACACGGGGGCGCCGATTCAGGCCCCGGTGGGTCCCGAAGTGCTGGGACGCATCCTCAACGTCGTCGGTGAGCCCGTCGACGAGCGCGGCAAGGTCGATGCCAAGAAGTTCCTGCCCATCCACCGGCCGCCACCCAAGTTCACCGACCAGAACGTCAAGGTCGAAATCCTTGAGACCGGCATCAAGGTCATCGACCTTCTGGCTCCGTACCGACGTGGTGGCAAGATCGGCTTGTTCGGCGGCGCTGGCGTCGGCAAGACCGTTCTTCTGCAAGAGCTGATTCACAACGTCGCCAAGGCCAAGGGCGGCTTCTCGGTGTTTGCCGGCGTCGGCGAGCGTACGCGCGAAGGCAACGACCTGTATCACGAGTTCATCGAGAGCAAGATCATCAACCTCGAAGAACCGCAGAAGAGCAAGGTCGCGCTGATCTTCGGCCAGATGAACGAGCCGCCCGGCGCCCGCGCCCGCGTCGCGCTGACCGGCTTGACCATCGCCGAATACTTCCGCGACGACGAAGGCCGCGACGTGTTGTTCTTCGTCGACAACATCTTCCGCTTCACGCAGGCCGGTTCGGAAGTGTCGGCCCTTCTGGGTCGTATCCCCAGCGCCGTCGGTTACCAGCCGACCCTGGCCACCGAGATGGGCGCCATGCAAGAGCGCATCACCTCGACGCAAAAGGGATCGATTACGTCGGTGCAAGCCATCTACGTGCCTGCCGACGACTTGACCGACCCGGCGCCGGCGACGACGTTCGCCCACTTGGACGCGACCACGGTTCTTTCGCGCGCCATTTCCGAGCTGGGTATCTACCCGGCAGTCGATCCGCTGGACTCGACTTCGACGCTGCTGCAGCCGCACATCGTCGGGGCTGAGCACTATCAGGTCGCGCGCGACGTGCAGCGCATCCTGCAGCGCTACAAGGAACTGCAAGACATCATCGCGATTCTGGGCATGGACGAGCTCTCGGAAGAGGACAAGCTGGTCGTCGCCCGTGCGCGAAAGATCCAGAAGTTCCTCAGCCAGCCCTTCCACGTCGCCGAGCAGTTCACCAACACGCCCGGCAAGCTGGTCGCGCTGTCGGACACCATCCGCAGCTTCAAGGGCATCATCAGTGGTGAATACGACCACCTGTTCGAAGACGCCTTCTACATGGTTGGCGCCATCGAAGAAGCGGTCGAGAAGCACAAGAAGCTCGTCGAGAAGAGCAAGTAAGGTCGGCCCACCATGCTGACGCTATCGGTCGTAACGCCCGAAGGGCAGGTGCTGGCCCAGTCGGTCGATGAAGTGACAGTGCCGGGCCTGCTCGGCGAGCTTGGCGTGCTGCCGGGACACATCGCCATCTTGACGGCGACACGTCCCGGTGTGCTGCGCTATCGCAGCGGGGCAGAGCGCGGCCGCATCGCGCTGGGCCCCGGCTTTGCCGAAGTCGATGGCAAGGGTGGGGTGGTTGCGCTGGTTCAGAAGGCGGTGCGGGCCGACAAGATCGATCGCACGGCCGCCGAAAAGACGCTGGCCGAGGCCGACGCCAAGCTGAAGTCCGGCGACCGCTCGGCTGAAACGGACCAGGCCTTTGCGCTGGCCCTGCTGGAAGCCGCCAAGGGCTAGCCGCATGCCCATCACGCCCAGCAACGAGATCGGTCCCTGGCTGGAGTCTCCGTTCCGCGCCGATCTGTTGCGGGGCAGGGTCGCCGTCGTCACAGGCGGTGGCACCGGCATCGGTCGCGCCATCGTGCGATCGCTTGCGGGCTGCGGGGCCAAGCTGGCCATCTGCGGTCGTCGGCCCGATCCCATCCAGGCTGTCTGCGATGAGATCACGGCCAGCGGCGGCGAGTGTCTGGCTCAGACCTGCGACATTCGCGAGCCCGCCCAGATCGCGGCCTTTGTCGACGCCGTCAAGGCGCGCTTCGGGCGCATCGACATCCTGGTCAACAACGCCGGCGGCCAGCGACCGTTTATGGCCGCTGACATGCCGCTGGAAAACTTCGAAAAGGTCATCCGCAACAACCTGGTCGGGACCTTTGCCGTGACGCAGGCCGTGGCGCGCGCCGCCATGATCCCGCAGCGGTCCGGCAGCATCGTCAACATCATCGCCGAGATCTACCGCGGCTTCCCCGGCATGGCCCACACCGGTGCCGCGCGGGCCGGCGTCGACAACCTGACCAAGAGCCTGGCCGTCGAGTGGGCGACGCACAAGATCCGCGTCAACGCCGTCGCGCCGGGCATCATCCGCAGCACGGGCACCGATCGTTACCCGCCCGAGCTTGTCGAGATCTCGTGCCGCGAGACGCCATGGAAACGCCTGGGCACACCGGAAGAGGTCGCGCACTTGGTGACCTTCCTGGCCTGTTCTGCGGCCGACTTCATCACTGGTGCGACGTATTATCTCGACGGTGGGCTGGCCCTTTGGGGCGATCTGTTCCCAATCCCCGACCCCGCCTAAGTCGCCTGCGACACGCCCACTGCAGCCCCGCTTGATCCCTGGTCTTCGCCGACTGCAGGTCCTTTGCAGCGGGCGTCCCCAGGCTGGATCCGTCGTATCAAGTCCCCGATGGAACTACGAAACGCCGACGGAGATTTGTCTTGGCGCCGGGCTCGACCGCGGGAGCGTGTTGGCGTGATTCTGCCTGCGGTGTCGGGATGCAGTGTCTCTTGTGACCTGGGCTCTATCGCCCCGCGATGAAGGACATACGACGCAATGACCGCAGCGCAACCGGTGCTTTTGGTGACGGGGGCATCCCGTGGAATTGGGCTGGCGATCGTCCAGCGTTTCCAGCGGCTGGGCTGGCGCGTCGCGGCTTGTGCTCGCTCTGCGGCAGTTGAACAGTCGGGGGCTGATCTTGCCCTGCGCTGTGATGTCACCGACCCGCAGCAGGTCGAGCGCACCGTCGCTGCCACGCACGATCGCTGGGGCCGCATCGATGCCCTGGTCAACAACGCGGGCATGACGGGCACCAATTCGCTTTTGCCCGACGCCGCGCCCCAGGCCGCCGATCTGCTGTGGCACCAGATCGTGGCCACCAACCTGCACGGGACGTACTACTTCAGCAAGCAGGTCCTGCCGCACTTGCCCGACGGCAGCGGTCGCATCGTCAACATCGCGTCGGTGCTGGCTCTGTTCGGCGTGCCGGATGCCACCGCGTACTGCGCCGCCAAGCACGCGGTCTTGGGCTTCACCCGCGCCCTTTCCAAGCATGTGGCGCCGCGCGGCATCACCGTCAATGCCGTCTGTCCCGGCTGGACACGCACGCAGATGGCCGAAGAGCGCATGCAGGCGCTGGGACTGTCGCAAGATCAGCTTGAGGCCGGCATCCCCCTGGGCAAGATGGTCGAGCCCGACGAGGTCGCCTCCCTGGTCGAGCAGCTGGTGGTGTCCGAAGCCGGCCGCAAGATCTCGGGCCAGGCTCTAACCATCGACGGCGGCAGCTTCTGCTAAGAGCCCACTTGGCGACGTCGTCGGGCGCGGGACGGTCTGCCCTTGGCAGTCAGGTCGCGAGGCCAAATGACAACGGCTTGTCGGGCGGCGGTGCAGTCGATGGCCATTCCGCGCTGCACAGAATCTGTCAGCGATGGTACAGCTACGCGCATGCCAGCCAAGAAGCCCGCTGCCAAAGCGACCCGCAAGACTGCCCAGTTCATCGACGCCCTGCGGGCCCATGCCCTGGGACTCAGCGGGGCTGAAGAGGGAATCGCTTGCCAAGGCACGGCGCTGGAAAAGCGAACCGTCCACGTCAAGAAGAAGGCCTTTGTGTTTCTTGGGGCAGACCACGTGATGGTGAAGCTTCACGACTCGCTCGAGGACGCCAAGCGCCTGGCCGCGCAAGATCCCGCAGCGTATCGAGCCGGCGCAAACGGCTGGGTCACGATCCGCTTTGTCGACGGCCAAGCCCTGCCCGTGGAAGTCGTCTCGCGCTGGATCGACGAAAGTCATCGCCTGCTGGCCGGCAAGAACTGACGCATCCGCTGGGCCGTGGCTCTGGCACTTTGGGTCCGCGCATCCGGTTGCGCAGCGCAGAAGACGCCACGCAAACGAGTGCGCGAGCGCGCCGTGTGCGGGCCTTGCGCGGGCGCCTTCTTTCCGCATCGAGAGATCGGAGCAGGCCGGTGATACCGACGGGAAACAGAACCGATTGAGCTGTCGGTTGCAGCATCCAGCGCGCAGGCGACTGAGGCCGCAACTGTTGTGCTGGTTGCGTTAGGGCAGCAGGCCGCGCTGGCGGTGCAGGGCGTCGCGCTGCTTGCGCATCTCTTCGATCGGCAGCGGCGATCGGCCCAGCGCAGAGACGTGGTCGATGTACAGGTGGCCGTCGATGTGATC
>JAYRFD010000886.1:0-1819 GCA_041908565.1 Polyangia bacterium
AAGGCTCGCAGTGGCTGGGGATGGGACGCGGTCTGTTTCGCGAATCGGCCTGCTTTCGCGACGCGATCACGTCGTGCGAACAGGCCATGTCCCGCTACGTGCCGTGGTCGCTGCGCACCGTCCTTTTGGGCGACGCCGAGCCTGCCGATTTGGATCGAACCGCCATCGATGTGGTGCAGCCGCTGATCTTTGCGATGCAGGTCGCGACAGCAGCGCTGCTGCGTTCATTTGGGGTCGAGCCGGACTGCGTCATCGGCCACAGCATGGGCGAAGTGGCCGCCGCCCATCACGCCGGTCTGCTGGACCTTTCCGATGCCGCGCGCATCATCTGCGATCGCAGTCGCCTGATGCGCGGCCTAAGCGGGCAAGGGGCCATGGCTTTGGTCGAGCTTCCCATCGATGACGTGCAGGCTCGGTTGGTCGGTCGCGAAGGCGCTCTGTCGATTGCTGCCAGCAATGGACCGCGCGCCACCGTCGTCTCAGGCGATGCGGGCGCCCTGGATGGCCTGCTGGCCGGCTTGGAAGCAGAGGGAACTTTCTGTCGCCGCATCCGCGTCGATGTCGCATCGCACAGCCCTTGCGTCGATCCGCTGCTGCCGACGCTGCGCAACCAGCTTGCCGGGGTGCGCGGTCGTTCGGGGCGCCTGCCGCTATTGTCGACCGTGACCCTGCAGCGGATCCACGGGCCCGAGCTTTCCGCCGAGTACTTCGTGCAGAACCTGCGCCAGCCAGTGCGCCTGTACGAAGCAGCCCGCCTGCTTTTGGCCGACGGCGACGTGTCCTTCGTCGAGATCAGCCCCCATCCGATTCTGCTTCCATCGCTGGAGGAAGCGCAGCGTCAGGCCGGAAGGGCGCCATTTTTGTTTGCAAGCCTGCGGCGCGAAACAGACGAAGGCCAGACCTTGCTGGGCACGCTGGCCGCCCTGTACGGCACGGGCCACCGCGTGGTGCCTCCATCTTTGGGGCGTCGACCGCGTGGGCTGCCCTTGCCGCTGTACCCGTTTGACCGGACGCCGTTTTGGCTCGACGCCGTCCCCGGACCGTCGGCTCGGCCGGGACTGCAGCCGATCTCGCCGTCGGGGGCGCATCCGATCTTGGGCAGCCCGCTGCCCATCGCCAGCGAGCCCTCGCGCACGCTGTTTGTCGGGCAGGTCGCAGCAGCCCAGCCCGCGTACCTGGCCGACCACCGCGCCATGGGTCAGGTCCTGTTGCCGGCTGCCGGCTTTATCGATCTGGCCCTGGCAGCGGCCCGTGCGATGGCGATGGCGCCGACGGGGCAATCGCTGCGGCTGCGCGATCTGCGACTTGTGCAGAGCCTGGTGCTGCACCCGAACGAAGTGCGAAGCACGCAGCTTGACTTTGTGCAGTCGCCCGCCGGAGCGCGCTTTCGTGTGGCCAGCCGCCCGCTGCTGACAAGCGACGCCGCGCCACCAAATGAATTCGCGCTGCACGCGACGGGGCAGCTTCTCCGTCCAAGCTCCTCGTCGCAGCCGGTCGCAGCCAAGGATGGCCCTGCCTTGGCCGCCCTGACCGCCCGCTGTCCGCAGGAGATCCCAGTCACCGTTCACTACCGGACGCTGGCCGAAGCCGGCATCGATCTGGGCCCAGGTTTTCAGTCCATCGTCTGGCTGCGCAGCGGTCCCAACGAAGCTATCGGAGGAGTCCGCGCGCCGAGCGCCCTGGCAGCCGAAACATCCCTGGACGCGCTGCAGCCCGTGCTGTTGGACGGCGCGCTGCAGGTCGCAGCCGCAGCGCTGTATGGCCAAGGCTCGCTGGATCCGCACCTGCCTGTGGCGATTGCAGAGTTCGACAGCGAATC